>JALGSS010000117.1 GCA_029821745.1 Candidatus Zipacnadia bacterium | reverse complement strand
CCGCTTCGGTCACGATCGCCAGCTCGGGGTGCTCCCTGACGTGCCACTCCACCTGCGTCCGCTTGTCGTCCTCCCAGGCTGCACACCGGTGACAGAAGAGCGCGTCACCCAGCATCTCCCTGAACGACGCGTACACGGGCCGCCAGGCAAGCACTGCGATGTCGCCGCACCGTTGCGCGTCCTCGGGGCGGGCTGGTCTGATCGTGAACTCCGGCGTCTGTTCGGCCACGCTAATCTCTCCTTGGGGGCACGTTGGCGTCAGGGCCAGGAGGTCTCGCGGCTCACGCCGCAGAACTGTGTGTGTGCATGAAGTGCGCCAGTGAAGTCCAAAGTGACGACTCCCGGCGCTCCGGCGGAACGCGAGCAATCACCGTCGGGGCCCTATGCGCCCTGTTCGTCTCAGTCGCGTTTCCCTACGCCAATCTCGTGTTGAGGGGAAGCCGACCGGCGAACACAAGCCTACCCTTCGGCGTTGTAGCAATCTGCTTCGTGGTAGCGGCCCTCGGCCCCTTGTTGCGGCGCGTCCACCATAGGCTTTCTCTCTCGCGTGACGATCTCCTCGTCGTCTATCTCATGGTCCTCATCGCCGCCGCTGTGCCGACCTGGGGCCTGATCGGCCAACTGCTGCCGATCATGACTGGTGCGCAGTATTACGCGACGCCCGAAAACCGTTGGGAGGACCTGCTACTGCCGCAGGTAAGCCCGTGGATGACGCCCGCCTCGCCTGAAGTCGCGCGGCAGTTCTACGAGGGCCTGCCGCCGGGCGGGCGGATCCCGTGGGGAGCATGGGCGCTGCCGTTGACGGCGTGGTCGGTGATGGCCGGCGCTTTCTACGCGGCGACGCTTGGGGTCATGTTGCTGCTTCGACGCCAGTGGGTTGACCGCGAGCGCCTCATCTATCCCCTCATGCGCCTCCCCCTGGCGTTGGCCGATACGGAGAAGCCCGGCACGCTGCCGTCGATCCTCCGGGAGCCGATGCTGTGGGTCGGCGTGTCCCTGGTGTTGATCCCGACCATCGTCAACGGACTGCACTTCTACATCCCCAGTGTGCCGTTCATCAAGCTCCGCCACTCCTTCGCCATCCCGATCCAGCGCGAGACGCTCATGCTGTACCTGTGGACCAACTTCGCCGTCGTGGGCTTCAGCTACGTGGTGAGCGCCGACCTCGGGTTCACCCTTTGGTTCTTCGCCCTGGTCGCCGCCCTGCAGACACCACTGATGCGTCTGGCGGGGGTCAGTTTGGGCGGCAAGGAGATCTACTGCGCCGGTTCGCCGGCCGTGTCGAACCAGGCGATGGGCGCGATGATCTTCCTCGTTATCGCCGGCTTGTGGGCGGCGCGTGCGCCACTGCGGGAAAGCTGGCTGGCGACATGGGGGCAGTCACCGAAGACGGCAACGGGGGAGGACGAAGCCACGCATTCTCGCACCGCCGTGCTGCTGACGCTCTGCGGTCTGTTCATGATGGGCGCGTGGCTCGTCGCCAGTGGCGTACCCATGTTGCCTACCGTCGTCTTTCTCGGGGCGGCGTTCGTGAATTTCATCGCCCTGACGCGCGCCACGCTGCAGGGCGGTGTCCCCGTCACCCGCGCCGCACTGATCCCCCAGTCCTTCACTGCATACGCCCTCGGCAGCCCGGCCATGGGCCCAAAGGGTATAGCCGGCCTGGGCTACGCGTTCGCGTGGACGGCAGACATCCGCGTGATCATGATGACTTTCTTCGGGCACGCCCTGAAGCTGTGGAGCGAGCTGCGGCCGCGGCGTCGGGGACTGCTCTTGATGGCAGGGCTGGCAATCGTCATCGGGGCAGTCGGCGGGACGCTCACTACCCTCTACTTCGCCTACACGAGGGGCGGCGTGAGCCTCAGTTCGTGGCTGTTCCAGGGCAATCCAACCTCAGCCTTCAAGTATGCGGCGGCCCTCATCCAGACACCTGCCGAGCCGAATTTCGCCCGGTTCGCCTATCTGGCGATCGGTGCGGGGGCCATGGGGACTCTCACCTACCTGCATCGGAGCTTCATGTGGTGGCCGCTGCACCCCCTGGGGTTCGCGGTTGCGGCCACACAGCCGGTCCAAGACCTGTGGTTCTCAATCCTGATCGGGTGGTGTCTGAAGGCCTGCACGATGAGGTACGGCGGCTACCGCTCGCATCGGCGGCTCCTGCCACTGCTACTGGGCTTGGTCCTGGGCCAGTCCCTGGGATGCGCAGGATGGTTGGTCGCGGACGCCATTCTGGGGAAGACGGGCAACATCATCTTCGTCTACTAACAGAAGCGTCGCGCCCACGTTCGACTGGGCGCGACGCTATACCGGCTCGACCTGTGCCCAATGTGCGAGTTAGGGTCTCGGGAACCCATCTGGAATGGGCAGATCGAGAGACTTGAACATCTCCTCCAGCATCTGCTGCTGTAACTCAGGATGCATCGCGCTGTAGATGTTTGACGCGACCCACATCAGAAACCACGCCGTCGCGATTGCCCCGATGATGATGCCCGACCACGTGACAGTCGTCTGCCGCTTCGTGTGCGCTACGATGGACAGGATGAGGCCGATCGGCCCCAGGATGGGAATACAGCAGCACACGAGACCCAGAATACTCATGATCAGACCCACGATGCCCATTGTGTCATCGTGCCGTGGCCCAGGAGGCGTGATGCGCGGGGGCCCAGCCGGCGGGTAGCCTGGGGGCGGCGTGTAGTACTGCCCGGGTCCCGGAGGTGGGACCGGGGGCACGTTGGCTGGTGGCGGCTGAGGGGGCGGTGGCACCGGCTGCTCCGGCCCGGTGGGAGGAGGCTGTGCGTACGTGGGTGTCGGGGGCCGCGGTGCCTCACCGGGTGCGCCGGCCAGTGGCAACGTCCTGTTGCAGTGAGGGCAAACGACGCGATTTACGGGTACGCTGCCACCACAATGGGGACACGCTCTATCTCTCGTCACGGGGTCGCCTCCCGGCTACAACACTCGACATCCGCCATCATCTCTGCTTTCTACGCCGCCGTGAGGAATCCTCCGTCCTCGGGAAAAGTCGACCAAGTGAGCACACAGCGCAGGGGGAATCGGGCCGCTGCTGCGTGCACTGATCCATCACCGTCAACACGGGGCCCATTCGTCGCCAACAATTTGACCTCGGTGCACCGTTTTGCTATACTGCCTTAGCTCTTTGCTGTACTCAACGAAAGCGAGGCGTGGAATAGGTGGCACAGGACAGAGGACGTTCGGGCGGACGAAGGGGCGGCCGGCCCTTCCGGCGCCGACGCAAGAAGCCGTGCATCATGTGCGTCAAGCCCCGGCTGAATATCGTAGATTACAAGAATCTGGACCTTCTGCGCGGGTTCATCGATGAGCACGGTAAAGTGCGGAAGGCTCGTCAGACGGGCAGTTGCCGGAAGCATCAGACGCAGGTTGCGAAGGCCATCAAACTGGCCCGCAACATGGCGCTCGTCGAGTACACGTCCGGCTAGAAATAGCTCGCACGTCGGATTTGAGCCGCGCAAGCAGTGCTTGCGCGGCTTTTGCTGTTTGTGTTGCCGTCCAGGTACCGCAGAGACCCGCTCACTTCCGGGCTGACATGTAGGCCGCCATGGGCGAGGGCGACGGGTCGCATACCTCGTTGTGGCGCGCAGGGAGTCGTTGCCCGATGAGGGCCTCAATGCGTGCCTTCTGCGCTGACACGACCTCCGGCCTCTGAGCCGCGAGGTTCGTCTCCTCCTCCGCGTCCACAAGCAGGTCGTACAATTCCTCGGGCCCGTCCGCCGTGTGTGTCATCACACTGTAGCGCCAATGGTCGTCCCTGACCGTTGCCGAACCGCCCGCCGAACCGTTGGTGAATGATGCCCATCCGCCGACGATGTGATCGCGAAGGCGTGGCACCTCGCCGGTCACGAGAGGCCATGCCGACATGCCCTCCGCCTCGTACGGAATCCCGAGAACCTCCAGAATTGTCGGCATCACGTCGTGGCTCTGAACGTAGGCGTCAATCTGCCGCGCGTTCGGCCCATCGGGGTGCCGTAGATACCAGATGATGCGGCTTGTGTAAGGCCGCTGGTTGTCAGGCGCCTTTCCGAAGCGCCCGTGGTCCATGATCTCGGTTCCGTGGTCTGACAGCACCATGACAAGGGTGTCGTCCATCAGCTTCAGCGCGTCGAGCTTCTCGAGCAGCATCCCCACCCATTTGTCGACGAACGTACACTCACCCAGATACAGCGCCTTGGTCCGCTCGACCTCGAGTTCCAGCGCCTTGGTCCGCTCGACCTCGAGTTCCGTCGGACCCGCGCCTTCGTGCAGGGCACCAGGCATGATGAAGTCTTTGCCGTCGTACTCAGGGCAGTAGAGATCGGCATACTTCGGCGGCGGGTCCCACGGCTCATGAGGATCGAAGCTATCGATCCAGAGCGCGAAGGGTGCGTTCGCCGAGCACTCATCCAGCCATTCGCAGGCCCGGGAGAAGACCCTTGCACATTGGTAGTCTTCCTCACACTCTCGCTTGCGCTGGTTGAGGAGATACTGGACCAGCGTGGCATGTCGTTGCCAGGCGATGGGCTCGCGGACGTGGCGCTTCATCGCCTCCTCGATCGCCGCCAGAGCCCCGCCGCGCCAATTGTCGCTCTCTCCTGCCCGCGGACGAACTCATAGCTGGCGAAGCCGCGGGTGTAGTTCATCGTGGGCTTGAACATATGGTACGTGTCAGCGATCAAGCCCGTGTAGTAGCCGTACGCGGTCAAAACCTCCGCGAGCGTGTCCTGCTCAGGCGGGATCTTGTGCCATCCCGGCGCGTGGTGCCAATGGCCCCGGCGGTCGAAATTGTAGCGCCACGGGAAGGATCGGCGTCCGGTGAAGAACGCCCGGCGAATCTGCAGCGTCGGTTGGCCCTCACCATACGCGCCCTCGAATGCCACGGACTGCGCGTAGAAGTCATCTAGATTGGGCGTGAGACAGTGGCTGAGCTTCTTCCCGGGGCCGACGATATCGGGGCGGAACGTATCCAGACAGATGCACACGACGTTCATGTTGCCACTCCCCTTTGGCTTCGTATGCGGACGGCTCAGGCGATGGTTGATCCCCTATGGCACGATCTCAATCTCGTGTGGCTCGCGTGGGTCCCACTCGGTGCGTAGCGTCAGACCCCATGCCCCAAACGGGAACTCCTCAGCCGATGGAACGGACCAGTCCCACAGAAGACCTTCGCCACCGGTTCCGGCTCCACGCTGAAGGACCTCCCCGTCCAGGGATACTCCCGTGGGGGCCTGCTCCAGAGCCACGAAGAGCTCGACCTGGCGTCGTTCCGGGAGCAGACGCGTATGCCCCACCGGCGCGTCGATACGGCACACGTATCGGTCGGGTTTCTCGCTCCAGAACGCGTGCGTCTCGCAGACTTCACCTTCCTCATACGCATACGTGGTGCCGTCATCCTCGATCAGAGTAGTCTCACTGTCGCCCCCCGGCCAAACATAGTACGAGAGTCCGGCCCACGGGCTGTCTTCGACGTACTGCGGCGGGCAGAACGGCACGGGAGTAGCCGTCAGCATTGTCCCTGCCCGGACGAACAGCCCTCCGCCGCGATTCTCGGGTGGCGTGTATTTGAGGGTCGCGGGCCCACAATGCCGCGCGAACGTCCACACATCAACCCACTCACCATCGGGAAGGTAGACTTCATCCGAGAACGCAGACACGAGCAACGAGTCCCCAAGCATGTACTGAGTGAGCAGGTCATAGCAGTGCTCGTCATCCGGGAACATCAAGGGCATCGCGCGGAGGATCGGCATCCCGGTTCGGTGGGCAACGTGGGCCATTGAGTACAGGTACGGGAGTAGGGCGTATCGCAGCCGGCAGTACTCGGAGAAGATCTCTTGCAGGCGGTACCCCTGGTACCAGGGCTGCCGCCAGTAATTCCACGAATTCACCTGAGACCACGGCTGCAGGAAACCGAAGTGTATGCCATCCTTCGTGGTGACTTCCATGTCGCAGGTCATGAGGGAGTGCCCCGACATGCTCAGATTCAACATGGACGCCAGGGGCTTTGGGCCCCCACCCGTGTCTCCGGCCCACGTGCCCGTCCATCTCTGCAGGCCCGCGTATCCGCTCGCAGTGAAGCAAGTTGCCCGCCGGCCCGTGTGCTCGCGGAAGCCCAGGTGCATCTGCTTCGAGTACAGGAGGGGATACAGGTTGTGCATCTCCTCATCGGTCATGCCATTCGCCCACTTGCGGTCGGGGTGGTCCAGTACCTGGTTCGCGCCATCCTGTTTGAACAACTCCACGCCCTGATCCACGAACTTCTTCAGGTGGTCGAACCACGGCTCGCCAGGCTTAGTCTGGGTGTCCATCCGTCGTTCAGACCGGAGATTCTCGTCTACCTCGAAGGCACCAACGATCTCCTCGCCGAGCGTCTCCGCACGGGTCTCAGGGGTGCCCTGTCCCCGGGCCAGTCGTCGCTCCTCCTCGCTGCTCAGGTCATAGTCGCAACAGAGCCATAGCATCGGCTTGAAGCCCATGCGGCGGGCGGCATCGAGGAAGTTGTGGGGACCATTCGGGCAGTAGGGAGGGATCTTGAACCGCTCGGGATGCCAGGTCTTGTCCGTTGTGAAGTCGTAGTTTTGCTCCATCCACCCCGGCTCGAGTCCAACGACGTCGCACGGTATGTGGTAGTCGCGGAACTGCCTGCAGTCGTCCAGCATCGCCCGTGCGTCCGCCTCCGTGTGGCAAATGAACCACAGGCCGAAGCTCCATAGTGGCGGGATGTAGGGCTTGCCGGTGATGTCGGTGTAGCGATCGAGGATGGTTGCGTAGTCGGGCCCATGGATGATGAAGTAGTCGAGCTGCCCGGCCGGGCCGGCCAGCCCGTACCAATCGTTGCTGGTCTTGCCCATGTCATACACGTGTCGCCAAGTGCTATTCACAAACAGCCCGTAGCCCCGGCTGGACATGAAGAATGGGATCGGCGTATAGCTGTTGACGTTGCGGATCCACATCCGGGCCGCCCCACCACGGTGCTCTATGCGGTCCCGGGTCTGGTCGCCGAACCCGACAAACCTCTCGCCCTCCTGCAGCCCAAACCGCGCGCCGAAACCGGTCTCGTCACTCCACGGAGTGCCATGTGCAGCCAGCAGAGAATGCCCGTTGGCCCGGAACTCCAGGTTCGCCTGTGCCTTGCCCAGACGGGCTTCCAGCACGCTAGTTTTCAGCAGGCACCGCCGCCCTCCATCCGTGACCTCGCATTCCACCTCCGGCCAGTCGACCCGTACGAAGCCATAGCGCTCAAGCCCACCTTCCTCGAACTTCCCGTCCCTCGCGACGCGCACCCGGAGTATCTCCGGGGTACATGCCTGAACGCGCATGACCGTACCCGCATCAGTGCGGGCCTGGAGCCCGGACGGTAGGGCTTCCACATCGATGACTCTCTCCCGGGCGCGCATGGGCTCCCTCCAGAGGTGGGGCAGGCTCCAGTCAGGCGGTCAGGCTTATCTGCGTGGTCTTTCGCTGGCGGCCTCGACAAGTCCTGCAGAGGGTTGGCGCACTGTGCGGGGAAGCGCTGCTCATCTAACCTGACCGAGAGCCGCACCTAAAGACTACCTGAATCCCACTTAACGAATTGCTACAGATCGCAAGATGCCGATTGACACAACGGCCTCGGATACGTAGGATACGCGATGACAGTCATGGGTTTCGGCCCCGTGATTGGGAGTACCAGCCGGCACCCACCCCCCGGGCTGCTGGCTGGTACTCGTTCTGCTACCCTATTCGGGCCCCACGTGGACACGACCGTCATCGGCCTGCAGGTCCCCGGCCTGGTCCGTCCCTACTGCCGGACAGTCCCTGCAAGCGCCTCGACCATCCCCACGATGGCACTGAGTGACCCGACCCCGAACACAGCCACGAGCAGCAGTCCGGCCGGACGCATCACGCGATCAATAGCGGTTCTCATGACCTACGTATCGGTAGGTCACGCACGTGCGTGTGTAAACGCTACGTAAACGCTTGCGCCTCACAGGAAGCGCCCGATCTCCGCTCCGTAGGGAAGTCGTCTGCGCCACTTTTCCGTGGCTTCACGACTAACCGTTGCCTGGCAGCAACCCCTCCGCGTTTCGACCATAGATGAGCGCCTTCGCAGAATCCGGGGCTCCCAGCTTGTCCATCTTCAGCAGCACCGGATCGACATACTTGAACGGCATGCCGGTGCCGAAGAGGAGACGCTCCGGCCCGAGGGCATCTATCAGATGCGGGAGTTCCCGTCCAATGAACACCGAGAGTCTCGATATCTCGATCCAGTAGTTGTCCGGCAGGCTGTCCCGCGCGGTCACCAGCCGCGACCCCGTGAACCCGACCCCGTTCAGAACAGCGAACCGTGCGTTGGGGTGCCCCTCAATGAGAGTGGCGATGTCATCCAGAGGCACGTCAGGAACGTCGGAAAGCCATCCCAACTGCCGCCGATCGACGGCCCGGATGGGGATGAGCACCGGCACGCCACAATCTGCAGCAGCATCGACGATGGCGTCCGCGCACAGGTCGCTCAAGCTGTACCCGTGCCAGTGGGGGTAGAGCTTCACACCCTTCATCCCGAGCTCGTCCACGCAGGTGTGCAGATCGTGCTCCCAGCCAGCGTAAGCCGGGTTCAAAACCGCACACGGAACGAGACGGTCCGCGTGTTCGCAGACATCGCGATGCAGGCGCTTGTTGGCCGCCTGGCAGTCCTTCCATGTGATAGCGGCCGCGGAGCTGACGAGGGCCGCATCAATGCCCTTGCCGTCCATCAGCCGCAGCAGGTCGATCGGTGTGTTGTGCGGCAGGTCCCGCAGAGCGAACTCTCCCAAGTATGCGTTGATATCCAGGATCATCTTAGATTCGCCCCCCGAGTAGACGCTTCATGTTTCCGCTGAAGATCATCTCACGCTGATCCTCCGTGATGTCTGCGGCCAGCAGCTTTCCCACGCCCGCGGTCATGCTCATGTCACAAGCGAACAGCAGACACTCAGCGCCGAGGAGACGGACGGCCTTCTCGATCATCCCGTTGTCCACCACGCTGCCGCTGGTGTCCATGTACAAGCCGGGGTCCTCACGCAGAGCTCGGATTGTCCATTCCCAGTCTCCCCCGCCTCCAAGGTGGCCGCAGATGAGCTTCATCTCGGGATACTCACGGATTGCGCTCGCGAAGTCTCCCGCGTCCGAGATGTTCGGCTGCCCCGGCAGTGGCCACCACGTATGTCCCGCGTGATGCAGGATTGGCACATCAAGCTCAATGCACGTCTCGATCACCGGGCGCACAGCGGGGTCGGTGAACGTGTACTCATTGTACAGCTTCACGCCAATGAATCCGGGCAGGCCCATGCAACGTCTGATCTCCGCCACGGCTTCCCTCTGGTAGCCCGGGTTCACGTAGCAGTAACCGAGGATGCGGTCGCCAAACTCACTGATCGCGCCGGCGAGATGGTCGTTGCAGACGACGAAGTCGTCGGGCACAGCGGGCCGTGACGCCGCCAGACAAGAGCAACAGAGGATATCGATCTCGAGAGCGTCCGCGGCATCAATGAGGAGCCGATCGCGCTCCCATGGATCACCTCCAGCATCTCGTAGCGGAGGACTGATGTGCGCGTGGGCGTCAATTCGCATGCTATCACCGCTCAATTGGGAAGGGGTGGTTACCGGACAAGCGAGCGCCCCATGTCAAGCTCCAGACCGGTCGCCATCGCGGGGGCGCTTAGATGGATGGGTTCCCCTCGGCACCAGCGCCCCCCTCCCGCGGGCAGGCAGGGATTCGGGCGCACGAGGCGAAGAAGCCGCTACGACATCACGCCGCGGAGGTAGCGGTCCATGGAACGAGTCGCATGCGTCATTCTCGGCGGCGGCCGTGGTCAGCGGCTGCAGCCGCTGACCACTGAACGAGCGAAGCCGGCCGTTCCTCTCGCCGGCAAGTACCGGCTGATCGATATCCCGGTCAGCAACTGCCTGAATTCGGGCCTCAATCGCGTACACGTGCTAACCCAGTTCAACACCGCCTCACTCCACCGCCACATCACCCATACGTACAAGTTTGACGATTTCTGCGGCGGCTTCGTCGAGGTCTTGGCGGCTGAGCAGACGGCGGACAACACTGGCTGGTACCAGGGCACAGCAGACGCAGTTCGTCAGAACCTGCGCCATCTCCATTTCGAGTCTGCCGACTTGTGCCTGATCCTGTCAGGCGACCAGTTGTACCGGATGGACTTCCGCGACATGATCCGCGGACACCGCGAACGACAAGCAGAGGTGACCATCGCGGCCATACCGGTTCGGCGCGACCAGGCGAGTGCATTGGGTGTGCTGCAGGTCGGGGCAAACTGTGCCATTCAGGATTTCTGCGAGAAGCCCAGCGACGACGAAGCGTTGAACCGCTTTGCGGCCGAGCCCGAAGCCTTGTGTTCCCTCGGAATGGAGGCCAACGGGCGCACTCACCTCGCGTCAATGGGCATCTACCTATTCAACTGCGACACCTTGATGCAGGCACTGTCAGCATCCGAGGACGACGACTTCGGGAAGCAGATAATCCCCGGCGCGATAGCGGGGGCCAAAGGCCGCGTGTTCGCATTCCCCTTCGATGGGTACTGGGAAGACATAGGGACGATACCGTCCTTCTTCGAGGCGAACCTCGCGTTGACCGATCCCGTCCCGCCCTTCGATATGTTCGATGAAGACCACCCCGTCTGGACCCATCCGCGCTATCTCCCTCCGTCGAAACTCAACGCATGCGATGCCGAGAGCGTAATCATCGGCGATGGCTCTGTCATCGACCGTTCCGTCCTCCGGCGGTGCGTTGTGGGCTTGCGAAGCGTGATCCGTGAGGGCTGCGAACTGCACAACGTGGTCATGATGGGAGCCGACTTCTTCGAGGCTCGAGCCCATCGCCGGCGGCATCAGGACGAGGGCCTCCCCCCAATCGGCCTGGGGAAGGACGTGATCATCCGGAACGCGATCATCGACAAGAACGCGCGGATCGGCTACGGATCAGTCATCACGAACGAGCGCGGAGTTCAGAACCACGAAGGCCCGGACTACTGGATTCGCGATGGCATCGTTATCGTCCCCCGGTCTGGCTCCATCGCGCCAGGCACAATCATCTAGCCGTCGGGAGGCAAGCGATCAATGGGCCGGGTCTTCGTCTGCTTCTGGTTCGATGTAGAGGACTACGTGACGCCCCGCAGCGATGACGCGGTGATGCGTCTGGCGCAGATCTTCTCGTCTCTGGGCGAGACGGCCACGTTCAAGGTGGTAGGTGAGAAGGCCAGGCGCCTGCGCGAACGCGAGCGGCGCGATGTGATCCGCGCTGTCGCAGAGCATGACATTGGGTATCACACGAACTACCACAGCGTGCACCCGACTCCAAGCGAATACCTCGTCGACCTTGGGTGGGAGGAAGGCATCGCGGAGTTTGACCGCCGGGAGCATGGAGGGCTCACCGACGTGGAGGACGTGTTCGGCAAGCGCTGCTCAACCTACGGGCAACCGGGCGGGTCCTGGGCGCCCCACGTCTACCCAGTGCTCCGGCAGTGGGGCGTCCCCACGTACGTAGACGAGGGGCAGCACATCGGCCTGAATGACCAGCCGTTCTGGTATGGAGGCGTGCTTACGGTTTACCGGATGCGCTCGCGGTGCACTCGGATGAAGCTGGGTGGAGGGGAGAACCTGCGCGCCGGGTGCGGAGAATTCGACCGCATCGCCGAGGAGTTGGCGGACACTGGCGGCGGCCTCATCAGTATCTACTACCATCCGTGTGAGTGGTCGACGACCAAGTTCTGGGATAGCGTCAACTTCGCCGCAGGCCAGAACACGCCCCTTGACGCGCTCAAGCTCCCCCCTCTGAAGGCACAGAGCGAGGCAGACCGTGACTTCGCTGATTTCGAGGAGTACTTGTCCCACATCGCACGCAGTGGTGTCCAGTTGGTGTCCTGCGCCGCCCTGCCCGAGCTGTACCCGGACACGTGGAACACAGCGCCCCTTGGTACAGAGGCGCTCGTTTCTCTGGCCGGCGGCATGGCCGATGCAGTCTCGTACCAGCAGACCCCGCAGGGCTGGGCGTCTGCGGCCGAGACCCTTGGCGTGCTGGCGAACGCGGGGGCACACTTGCATAGGACGGGCATGCTTCCGGACGTCTCCGAGGGTGTCTATGTGGAGGGCCCGGCGTCTCGCCCCCCTGCCACGACCGCGGCCGGGTGTGCGACGCGCGAGGCCGTGCTGGAAGCGTGCACAAGGCTCAGTGACGCGGTCTCCGTCGATTCCCGGCTGCCCCATGAGGTCCGCATTGGGGAAGCTTCTGTATCCCCTGCGGCGTTTGCTCGGGCGGTTGCCCAGGTGGTTGCCGCCGAAGCTAAGGGCGTCCACACGAGATCGATCGACATCGAGGATGTGCCCTTGACGTGTGAAGATGAAGTCATCGAGGAGGGCGCCTTCCGCTGGCTCTTCCCGGCCGGCTTCTCCGCGCCGGTGCTAATGGAGCACGCGCGCCTCCAGTCGTGGACGCTCAAACCAGCCGTTCTGCGGAAGTAGACAGCCTTCCCTCACCAGCCATCGCGAGTGCCGTCGACGCGCTACGTGAGCAGACCGGGAGACGAACATGGAGAACATACACTGGCTCGATATTGCAGGTCTCGATGCAGCGCCGGACCTCAACTTCGAGACCGACTTCGATGACTGGCGTTTGGTCGCCCGGCGGCAGCAACTGCGCCCCACGCTGGCCTCCGAAGCTGCCACGCAAGCGAAGAAGCTCGGATCGACTGCCGTCGGGCTGCCCGCCGGAGTGTCAGCCATGGTCTTCCAGGTGAGTGAGGCCCTGGAGAACATCGCCTGTTTCGCTCAGGCCGCCCATGACGCTGGTCTCACACTCGTGGTCCGGATTGGTGACTACGGCAGGGCCGGCTGTCCACGTCTTTCGTCCCAGCAGGCGCTGGCTGCCGGGGCGGACCGAGTCGAGGTGTTCGAGCCCGACCGTCGCATGTCCAGCGGGATCCATGACGACCTGCGCGCAAAGGCTGATGCCATCGACGATCAACTCCGGACGCGCCACTTACTCGACGGACAGGTCGTCACGGTCCTTGACCCACGCCACGACATCCTGGCGCCTGAGAACGAGTGGCAGGAGGACTCGGACTGGCTCACGGGCCTGTACTGTGGGGCCATGAGCATGGCCTACAGGGCTACAAGCGAGGAGCATTACCGCGAGCATGCTCGCAGTGCGTTCGGGGCCCTGCATGAGTTGAGCACGGTGGCCGGGGTACCCGGAGTGGTGGCGCGACACAGCCGACGGCAGAAGCCCACGGACCTGGGCTCTGGGCGAAAGCGGTGGCAGGCGGCGCCCGACGGCGTGCGCTGGTGGTCGGGGGATACAAGCCGAGATCAGCTCAGCGGGCACTTCTTCGGCATCGCGGCCTACCACGATCTGGCCGCTGACGAAGCCGAACGTGAGACGGCGCGAGCCGACATGGACGCGATCGTCGGGCAGATCGTGGCCCGTCACCTGTGGGCGTTCGACGCCGACGGGCAGCCCTGCACTCACGCGAACTTCTTCGTGTCCACGCTTCTGGCGCTATCCATGCTGAAGACAGCCTGTCATCTCACGGGCGACACGCGATACGAAGAGAGATACCGCGAAATGATCGACCCGCACTTCTTCCTTGGACACGCGATGAAGGAATGCGCCCGGCAGCAGGACCCGTTCTTCCAGCACTACCAGCAAGATACGCCCTTCTACCACCTGCTGCAGTATGAACGAGAGCCCGAGTTGCTGCGCCGGTATCTGCGCTGCCTGCGCCTCCTGCACGTCAATACCCGCCAGCACCGGAACGCGTATCATCTTGTCGAGTACGCAATTCACCAGCCGGAGGCCGATTCCGGCGAGATGGCCGCGGCTGAACTCGCCGCATACAACCCGGACTACCTGGAGGTCCCGCACTGGCGGGAAGACACTGAGCGTCTCCTGACCGACCCCGGCGCCGATGTCGACGAGGATGTCAGGGCGAACCTTCGGTCCGCGTTGACTGGGGACAGGTCCGGCCTATCCCCGGACAGGCTCTGATGGAGTTCGCCTGGCAGTACCACTGCAACACGATCCCGCACACTCATGGACCCTTCGTGCGCTACTGCGGAGTGGACTACCTCATCGCTTTCTGGATGGGCAGATACCACGGCGTGCTGTAGCGCCGCGGCCAACCGTCGGGTCACTCGGGCCCCACATTGAAGGTGGCTTCGCCCTTCATCCCGGACAGGACGTCGCGCACCTCGACCCGCCACTGCCCGATCTGCTCGTTGAGCGCTATCGGCATCTGCAGTTCCAGGACCCCGCCTGAAGCCAGTTCGTTGCGTGTGTAGTGCCACGCTTCGTCGCCGCTGGGCCGACGGAACGTGATATGCACCACGTGATCGCCCACGTATTCGCCCTCGCCGGACACGGCCACCCGTAGCGCCAAGTTCTCTCCCTGCCGGATCGTCTCCGGCGCCGTGACCGTAAGCCCGCTCACGCGGTAAGGCAGACAGGCGTAGAGCCGTGTCTCGCCCGGCTCGATGGTCGCCTCCGCGGACGAGCATTCTCCCAGGTACTTGCGCGCCCGCACGTCGTAGACATGCGAATCCCCGCCAAACTGCACTGTGACCGGTTCAGAGTCATCACAGCGCCGGAAGTCGCGAATGAACCCGTGCACCTCGATCGGGCCACGCCGGAACGTGTT
>JALGSS010001062.1 GCA_029821745.1 Candidatus Zipacnadia bacterium | reverse complement strand
TGAAGGTGGGTGTACGGGATCTGCAACCGCACCGTCAACAGCTTCGTCGGTAGCACCGCTCGGAGCCGGTCCCTCAGATCATCCAGTCCCTCACCGGTCAGCGCCGATACGGTGAGGGCATCTGGGAAGTCCCCGGCGAGTTCCGCTCGCCGACCGGGGTCCTCGACGGTTTCCCACTTGTTCAGGGCAATGACCATCGGCTTCTCGCTCGCGCCGAGTTCACCCAGGATCTGCCGCGTGGCCTCGTTCGCCGTGGCCGCCCAGGGGTCGCCGGCGTCGATGACCTGGACCAGAACATCCGCCTCGACGGCCTCCTCCAAGGTGGCCTTGAAGGCCTCCAGCAGATTCTCGGGAAGGTTGTGGATGAACCCGACAGTATCCGCGATGAGAGCGCTGGTGTTCTCGCCGAGGTCGACCCTGCGGACCGTGGTGTCCAGGGTCTCGAACAGACGGTCGTTGGCGCGGACCTCTTCCGACTCGCACAGGGCATTCAGCAGCGACGACTTGCCGGCGTTCGTGTACCCCACGAGGCCGACCAGGGGCAGGTTGCTCTCCGCGCGCTTCTCACGGGCGACGCCGCGGTGCTCGACCAGTTCGCCAAGGCGCTTGCGCTGCGTGGAGATGCGCTCCCGCAGCCGGCGGCGGTCGGTTTCCAGCTTCGTCTCGCCGGGCCCACGCACGCCAACGCCACCGCCACCGCGCGCGGTGATCCTGTCCATCATCTTCCCGCGTCCTGTCAGCCGCGGCAGCATATACGACAACTGCGCGAGCTCAACCTGCAGCTTCCCGATGCGCGTTCGAGCGTGCTGGGCGAAAATGTCGAGGATCAGCTCAGTCCGGTCGAGTATCTTGCACTCGAACTGATCCACGAGGTTGCGGATCTGCGCCGCGGTCAGTTCGCCGTCGAACAGCACGATCTGAGCGGCGTTTGAGGCCACCACGGCCTTCAGTTCCTCGATCTTGCCCTTGCCGATGAAGTGCTGCACATGGGGTTTGGAGCGATTCTGCACCATCACATCGACGGGAGCGGCCCCGGCGGCCTTCGCCAGACCGATAAGCTCCTGCATGCTGCGCCGTCCCTCTCCCTTGATCTGGCTGATCCCGGCTCTCGTTCCAGCCCTACATAGATATCTGACATGCATCACCATCCGCGCTGATTTGCCACCTCTGTACACACAGTATAGGTTTGCGTCCCGCCAGTAGCAAGACGAGGGTGCGCCGGCGACCGGGACCGGTCAGCCGTGATACCGGCCCGATTCAGCGCTTTCTGCGGGTCGCGTGTCGTTGCGCCCGGCCCCCATGACTGCTATACTTTCGCAGGCCCAGCGGAAGCGGGGCGCAATTCATCTTGCCGTCAAAGGACGCGTTACTTGAAGAAGTTCGCCTTTGTCATCCACCCGCTGGACGTGCGGGACATCGTCCGGAAGTACAAGTTCGCAGCGCTGCTTCCCAACCGTGTCATCGAGTCGCTGCTTCGCTTCATGCCGACGAACGTCGTCAGTGAGATCACGGGTATTGAATCAGTCACCGGCGCGAAAACCGAAGGCTGGTTCATCGGCTGCCCACTGACCGCCGACCAGCTTAAGAACGGCAACCAGGCGAGAGCGACTGAGAAGGTCGT
Organism: Candidatus Zipacnadia bacterium; assembly: GCA_029821745.1. Taxonomy (GTDB): domain Bacteria; phylum Armatimonadota; class Zipacnadia; order Zipacnadales; family JABUFB01; genus JALGSS01. The sequence continues at coordinate 1,299 of JALGSS010001062.1, read as the reverse complement.
GGAAGCGGCCTTGATCGCCCAGGATCTGGGTGCCGAGATCGTGGGTCTGGGCGCGTTCACATCCATTGTGGGTGATGCCGGGATTACGGTGGCTCAGCGGCTGGATATCGGCGTCACCACGGGGAACAGCTACACCGTCGCGACGGCTCTTGAGGGCGCGACAACCGCCGTGGAGACCCTCGGCCACGACCCAGCGAACTGCACGGTGGCCATCTTGGGGGCCACGGGTTCGATCGGTCGTGTGGCGGCAAGAATCCTGGGGCCACAGGTCGCCCGGCTCGTGCTCAACGCTCGCTCCGAAGGCCCCTTGAAGGAGCTGGCGGACGAGGTCGCGGTCGGCGGCGTCCAGGTGGAGACACAGACGGACATTAACGCAGCCCTCTCAAGCGCTCAGATTGTGATCGCGGTCACATCGGCGGTGGAATCCGTCGTGGAGCCCGAGATGCTGCGCCCCGGGGCGGTCGTGTGTGATGTGGCGAGGCCGCGCGACGTCTCGAAGCAGGTAGCGGAGAAACGCAAGGACGTGCTGGTCATTGAGGGCGGCGCCGTCGCGGTGCCCGGGAACGTGGATTTCCACTTCAACTTCGGGTTCCCACCCGGCGAGTCATACGCCTGCATGGCGGAAACCATGATCCTCGCCCTTGAGGGGCGCTGCGGAGACTACTCGCTGGGGCGCGACATCCAGATCGAGCAGGTTGAGGAGATCGCGGCTCTTGGCCGGAAGCATGGCTTCCGCCTCGCGGGCTTCCGTAGCTTCGAGCGCCGGGTCGCTCAGGAACACATCGACCGCGTCCGGACGGCCATCGAATCACAGAACTGAGAGACAGGACAGGCGCGCGGTTCACGACGCGCTGCAGGTGCGGCAGCGCCGCGGTTCTGTCGGAAGGAATGAAGGGTTTTGCCGGAAGAGATCAGTCAGGAGGAGTTACGTCTTCAAAAGCTCGAGGCGCTGCAGGCCCAGGGACGCGACCCCTTCAGTATCCACAGCTACGAACGGACGCATTGCGCGACGGAAGTCGTCGAACAGTACGATGAGCTTGAGGGCAAGGCGGTTTCCGTGTGCGGACGACTGATGGCCAAGCGAGGCCACGGGAAGGCCGGCTTCGCCGACCTGGTCGACAGCACGGGCAAGCTTCAGTTCTTCGCCAAGCTAGACGAGTTGGGCGAGGAGAGCTATGCCGGCTACAGGGAACTGGATCTGGGCGACATCATCGGCGTCAAGGGCGAGGTCTTCAAGACCCGCTCCGGCGAGGTGACCGTCAAGGCCGCCGAGTGGGTCCTGCTGGCCAAGTCATTGCG
>JALGSS010001061.1 GCA_029821745.1 Candidatus Zipacnadia bacterium | reverse complement strand
GTCCACCGTTTCCGGCTCCTCGTTCTCCGCTTCGCGCAGGTCGGTGGCGATGAACTGGGCTGTCGTGTTGACCTTGACGGGGATGTAGCTCCAGTATGCCTGCCCGTCCATGGCTCGGAGGGGATCATCCGCAGCTTGACCCTCGGGCAGCTTCGCCTGGTCCCAGATGACCTGCTCCTTCCCGTCAAGCTTCATGACCAACCGAGTCTTGTCGGTGTGTTGCGAGGTCGACCAAATGCGGTGGATGACGGCGGGGCCTTCGACAGTGAGGATTTCGGCGGTCTGGCCCGGCGCGAGGAGCTTGTAGTCTTCGCCGTCACCCTCGGCGGTCTGGCCCGGCGCGAGGAGCTTGTAGTCTTCGCCGTCACCCTCACCGGCGGTCGTTCCGACCATCTGGATGGTCCCTTCGAGGGGCATGGCGAGGTCTTGAGGATTGAGCAGGCAGTGCAGGCCCAGCGGCGCGGCCCACGAGCCGGTGATGCAAAGCAGCATGATGAGAGCCGACAGTCGCGGTACGGTCACAGGAGTACAGACCTCCCTGATTCGGGTAGTTCATACGTCGCACGGCCAACGCCAGAGCTCTCCGGCGAGAGGGACACGCGCCGCCGGAGGCGAACCCCCAAGGAAGCTCACAGCCGTTCCACTGGAGGTTCTCATGAATCAACGCAAAATGGTGCTGATTGGTGCCGGGAGCGCGTCATTCACCGTCGGCCTGGTCGCGGACCTGCTGAGCTCCGGGATCGAGGCCGAGTGGACGGTCGGGCTCGTCGATATCAATGACGAGGCGCTCGCGGTAGCCCAGGGCCTCGTGGAACGCATGGTACAGAAGAAGGGGGCGCCGGTCAACATTGAGGCCTCCGTGGACCGCGCCGACATCCTCCCCGGGGCTGATATTGTCGTCACCACCATCGCGGTGGCCGGCAGGGACGGCTGGGAGAAGGACATTGTGGTGCCTCAGGAACACGGCATCTACCAACCCGTCGGGGACACCGTTGGCGCCGGGGGCATCTCCCGCGCCATGCGCCAGATCCCCGCGATGCTGGACATCGCCAATGACGTGCACAAGCTCTGCCCGGATGCCCACTTCTTCAACTACGGCAACCCGATGGCCGCAATCTGCCGCGCGATCAACAAGTACACCCCGGCGCGGGTCGTCGGCCTTTGTCACGGCGTGCAGGGCACACTACGGTACCTGTGCGACCACATAGGCGTGCCGTACAGCGAAATCTCCTCGCTGTATCTGGGGATGAACCACCTGACCTGGATCACCCACTTCACCCACCACGGGGAGGACCTGTGGCCGCAGGTCAACGAGAAGCTCGCGGACCTCGACCCCGAGGACAACCCCTTCTCGTGGGAGCTGTATGAGACCTACGGGGCCTTCCCTGCGGTGCTTGATCGGCACATCACCGAGTTCTTCCCCGAGCGCTTCGGGCAGGGGGACTACTACGGCAAAGTCCTCGGGGTCGACGTGATGGACATCCTCGGCGTGATCCGCGGCGGCGACGAGCGCTACGAGAAGATGGCCCGGCAGGCCCGCGGCGAAGAGGAGTTGGAGGACAGCCTGTTCAACCGCGTCCTGGGTGAGCATGAGGCTCTCGTGCCGATCCTCGAGTCGATTTACGCAGACCGGCATGAGGTGTTCCCGATGAACGTGCCCAACCGCACGGAGTCGGGCATTCCGGCGGAGTTCGTTCTGGAGATGCCCGTGGCCGCGACTGCAGGCGGCTGCGTGCCCGTGGCTTTGCCGCCCTTGCCGCCCGGCATTCTCGCCTGGGTCACTGAAGCGCTGTATGGGGTCGAAATCACCGTGGACGCCGCGGTCAAGGGTGATAGCGACCTGTTCGTGCAGGCGCTATTGTATGAACGCACCGTGCCTGATCTGAAGACCGCCCGAGCGCTGGCCGATGACCTGCTCGCCGCCCACGAAGGCAGCCTGCCGCAGTTTGAGTAGCGCTCACCGGCACACGTCTGCTTAACAACCGGGCTAGGCTGGTCCCGCACTACACCGCCCCGAATTTCTCCCGGGCGGATGTACGCCTGCCGCTGGGGGTCCTGGCGCACGAAATAGTCGCAGTAGCCCGCCACGCGCACCACCAGGTGCCGGTGCTTGTCCGGCTCCTTCTGGGCGGCTTCGAGGGTCTCCGGACTCACGGTGGAGAGCTGGAGCTGGATGCCCCCCATCGAGAAGTACGTGCGGATGAGAGAAACCGTTGCGGCGATGCCTTCCTCGGTGCGCAGAAGGGCCGGCTGGAACTCCAGGAGCAGTGAGCCGCCGTTCGCCAGGCCCGATGTGTCGATCTTCGCCGCTGAACGGATTGCCCCGGTCGGCCCGGCAAGGCCCTGGCCCATCATCGGCCCCATGGAGTGGGACAGCATTTCCCCGTGCCTGCGCCCGTCGGCGGAGGCCGCGACGTTCGGCGCATACCCCACGTGATTCCAGAAGCTCCACAGGCCGAGAATGAACGGGCCGCCGCGGATATTGCGGTGCCGGGCGACTTCCTCTTCGAGAGCCTTGACTGCTCGCGTAGCAAGCGCATCGACCTCGTCGATATCGTTACCGTAG
>JALGSS010001060.1 GCA_029821745.1 Candidatus Zipacnadia bacterium | reverse complement strand
TGGCGGATGACGAGGAGCGAGTCCGTGACGGTGGTGAACCCGACCATGTCCACCATGCCCTCACTGTAATCCGCCCCGCCCGCGTGCCAATCCAGGCCCCGCTCCACGCACGAGTAGGTGACGAGGGAACGCAGGCAGTTGTGCCAGCGATCCCTGTGCCGCGCGCGGTGTTGGTTCACATTCTCGATCTGTTCGGTGAGATGGTGAGCCATCTGCGCCCGGTATGCCTCGTGGAAGGCTTCATACGTGTCAAGATCCGCCGCGTCTCCGGTCTCAAGCCCAATGCGGTTTTTTGTGACGGGATCGACCCCGTTGTTGAGGGTCAGTTCCAGGGGCTTGGCGGAGTTGACGATGATGTCCTCATAGCTGCCGTGCCCACGCGCGTGCGGGTACGTCTGCCCGCAGCCGACAAAGCTGTAGTTGTGCGCGTGCTCGAGAGCGACACCCCGGTCGCAGAGCCCCGCGATCAGCGCATGGTCATTGATCAGGGCGGGGAAGCTCGCCCCACTGGCGATGACCTCGCACGCATGGGCGAAGGCCTCGGGCGATACGTCCTCGTGCCACCGGAAAGCCGTCCGGGGCGACAGAAGACGCAACCGCCGTATCGCGTCGAGGCACAGGTGGGTCAACTCATTGCAGGCGTCGGAGCCGTCCTCCAACTGCCCGCCGATGGTCACGCCGTACGCGGTCTTCTCCTCGAACTTCAGCCAGAGGCAATCGATGAGTTCCTGTGCCCGCTCAATGGAGATGGCTCCCCGGTCCAGGTCATGTTTGAGGCACGGGTACAGGTAGCGGTCCATGGGGCCGGGTGAGTCATGACCACAGAGCCAGAAGATGAGATAGAAGAGCTGGACGGCCTCATGGAATGAGCGCGGGGCGTGCTCGGAGACATGCTCGCAGATCCCCGCGATCTCCAGGAGCTCCTGCCGGCACTGTCCGGATTCGTCTGCGGCTGCCTGACGCGCAACGTCTGCGTGGCGCAGGATGAAGGCCGAGACCCCGTTGAGGGTAATGATCAGCGCGTCGTACCATGGGCCGCTCTCCGGCATGTTGGGCACGTTGATGCCGCGCCAGTGCTCCACCCGGCCGCGCATGCCCTCGACCCCGTGCTCGAGAAACAACTCATAGGCGAGGGTCGCGTGCATGCTCATGGGGGCCTGGTAGCCGGTCTCGGCAAGCCAGGCGGGCCAGTAGGCCTGGATCTCGTCCAGGAGCTCGGCCGCTTCGGGCCGCTCCTCGCGCAGTGCCGCCAGTCTCTCGCTGTCGCACTGCAGTCCATGGGCGAAGGCCGACTGGAAGCCCGACACGATGGGCCGCAGGGAGTTGTTGCCGATGACCAGCTCGCCCGGCTTGATCACCGGCTCCGCAGCGGCCAGTTCGGCGGCAACGGCCCTGGCGTGCCGCACGCGTTCATCGTCACCTTCGGCCGCAAGCCACTCTTCGTGGAAGGGCTCGGCCCAGGTGGCGGGGATGGGATCGCGCAAGTGCTCGCGGATCAGTTCGAGACGTTTCTCATGGCGCATATGAGTGATGTCCTGTCTGATGAGAAAGCGTGGCGGCCTGATTACCTGCCAGAATATGGAGCAATGTGTTGTTTGTCAACGCCCGCGTCTACCTGGATGAGATCGCTCGCAGGCCGTCGCGATCAGCCGCCCGCCGGCGTGACCGTGACGCGCGCGCCCCCGGCTGCTAGCGACTGCTTCTCCCCACCGTTCACGACGAGGGTAGCCCCCTCAGCGACCTTCATCGTGCCGCCGCCGACCACCAGCGTCACTGCTCCCGACCCATTGAACACCAACCGCAGCCCCGTCTCAGCATACGCTTCGACCCACACATTGACCGGAACCGTGGTCTCCAGAGAGACCGGGATGCGCTCGATAACTGCGCTCTCCTGCTCTGCAAGGTCGATTTGAGTGCGAACGCCGCCTGCGTCCACGGTGCTCGGGAACTCAGCCGGGACCTCCATCCCGAGACTGTTGAACCGGTAGCAGAGGTGAAGAGAGGCATCCCCTGGCCACCCGTGGACACCGGGGTTCATCGTAATGATGCGCTCGCGGCCCTTGATC
>JALGSS010000116.1 GCA_029821745.1 Candidatus Zipacnadia bacterium | reverse complement strand
CATCTGCTCAGTATGGGGTTAGCATTTCTGCGCTCGTGTGCGGACCACCCATGATGAGAGGCTGGTGCAGATGAGAAAAGGCTTCACCCTTATTGAGTTGTTGGTCGTGATCGCCATCATCGCCATTCTGGCAGCGATCCTCTTCCCCGTGTTCGCGAGAGCGCGAGAGAAGGCAAGACAGACGAGCTGTCTGAGCAACGTTAAGCAACTCGGACTTGGATTCATGATGTACACCCAGGATTATGACGAGATGTTCCCCAACGCCATCGCCCCGGACGGCACGTACTGGATGGACGCGATCATGCCGTACGTGAAGAACACGCAGTTGTACGTCTGCCCGTCTTCACGGGATTACCCCTGCGCCACCTCGGGCTGCAGCAACCATACGGCCCACGTCAAGTACCCGCGTCTGGGCTACGGGTACAACGCGTACCACATCGCGTACCCCAACGGGTTCGTTGGTCTCGGGCTGCGGAACTACTCGCGCATGCTGGCCGATGTGCAGAGCCCGGCACAGGTCATCATGCTCATGGACTTCCGCTGCTACTACACGGCGACCACGGGCTCAGTAGACCTCACAAAGGGCGAGCGCAAGCAGCACAACGATGGTGCAAACATCTGCTTCACGGATGGTCACGCGAAGTGGCGTGCCTGGAGCAGTCTCGAGTACGGTACATCCGCCTACTCGTCGACCCCGCACTACTTGGAGTTCGATTACCGCTACGGCGGATAAGCGCTCAGTCACCCGGCTCACACCCAGGCCGCCCGAGAAATCGGGCGGCCTTTGCTTTGCCGCGGAGGTACGGCTTCCCGACGACGTCGAGCATCATATCACAAGATTTCGAGAAATCCTCGCGCGGCGGGAGGACTTGCACAGGCGCGCGGCGAATCGTTCTAAGTGAGGACATTGGCCGCAACTCGATTCGCGATTCAAGGAGGTTGTGAAGATGAGAAGAGGTTTCACTCTCATTGAGCTGTTGGTCGTCATCGCGATCATCGCCATCTTAGCAGCAATCCTGTTCCCGGTGTTCGCGAGAGCGAGAGAGAAGGCAAGGCAAACGAGTTGTCTGAGCAATGTGAAGCAGGTCGGGCTGGGCATGATCATGTACCTGCAGGACTATGACGAACTGTTCCCCCCGGCTATCAACTCTGGGAGCGGACGCTACTGGATGGAAGCCATCATGCCGTACGTGAAGAACCAGCAGTTGTTCGTCTGCCCGTCTTCACGGGACTACCCGTGTGCCAACGGCACTTGCAGCAACCACACGGCCCACGTCCGATTCCCGCGACTGGGGTACGGGTACAACGCGTACCACGTCGCCTACCCCAGCGGGTTCGTGGGCCTCGGGCTGCGGGGGAACCCGAGCCAACTGCGCTTGTTGGCTGACATCCCGCATCCGGCCGAGGTGTTCATGATCATGGACTTCCGTTGCTACTACACCGCGACGACCGGCAGCGTGACCGCCACTGCGAACGAGCGGAAGCAGCACAACGACGGCGGCAACATCTGCATGATTGACGGGCACGCCAAGTGGCGGGCCTGGAGCGGCCTGAAGTACGGCGCGTCGGCCTACTCGGCCACCCCGCACTTCATCGAGTTCGACTACCGCTACGGCGGGTAGTTGAGCGAGGGCATCCCGATGAAACGCCGCCCGATTCCTCGGGCGGCGTTTCAGTTGGCACCCCTCGTCCAGCGTCAGTGAGAGCTCATCACCCGATGACTTCCCTGACGATCCGCGCGCCCTCCCTCGCCCACGTCTCCCCTGCCTCGGGTGTCGGCAGCGGCATCCCGTACAGCTTCGCCGCGCTTGATGAGGCGTACCCGCCACGCGCCACGTCGGCGCTGTCCGACAGGTAGCCGATGACCCCATTGGTCGTCGCCCCGATGATGCTGAGGTGGTCCGGCGCGGCATCGCGGATCATCTGCCCCAGCTTCGTGAACGTCTCCGCCGCAAGACCCGCGAAGAGCACATTGCCGCAGCCCATGACCTGAATCTCCGCGCGGGAAATCTCGTCCATGGTGCCCTGTGCATACGCTGCCAGCATGGCCTCGTGCCACTCGATGTTCGCCCGCAGCGTCCCATCATCCGGGGAGTCGAGGACCTGCGCTTTGAGCCCCGCCAGCGCCTCCGCGAACTCGTCCTCGCCCGGCATGTCGTAGGCGACCGGCACCATCTCGGAGATCACCCGCAGGGGGCCCGGCGTCCAGTCGCAGGCCTGCCGGAGTCCCTCGCGCACCACGGCGGCGAGGTCGCGCCCGTAGATCCTGAGGGTCTCGCTGGTGCCCATCCCATGCTTGTACGCGTTGATCAGCGGGTTGATGTCCCCCGAGCAGCCGGTGAGGAACAGGGCCCGAGTTCCGTACGCGTTGAACTCGCGGATCAGCGCCCCCGGGTAGTCGGCGGAGTACTCGCGGTTGACGCCCATCGTCACCGGGTGGCAAGCGTAGTTCATCAACACGATCGGCCGCCCCGCCGTGGGCACGATGCGCACGCCGCGCACGTGAGTATCCAACTCGCTTCCACCGACGCGGTTGTGAGCGAATCCCTTGGGCCACGGAATCTCAAATGCCTCCATTGAATCGGCCTCGGTGAGGTTCTCCAGGGCACCCTCAACCACCGACACGAGGTGCCTATTCAGATCGTGCAGGAAGTGTTCCGACGGGCGACCGCAGCCGAAGGTGACGCGCACGGCCGGCCCCGAGTGCGTGTGGGTGCAGTGGAGCATAAGATGGCTGCCGGGCAAGCCGAGACGGCGCTCGCACTCGCCCCGCACGTCGTCCACGAACTGCGCCGACAGGGCCAGCAGGTCGAGCTGGACGACGACGGCCCGCGCATCGCCGTCGCTCATCGCCAGGGCGCGAGCGAGGAGCGGGTCCGCAGCTCCCGTCGCGCGGCGGTTCAGATAGTATCCGTAGCCGGTGAGCTCCTCTCCCGGCTGCGGCGTGATGTCAACATCTGCGTAACCAAATTGCATGGTAGGCCTCCCAGACGTGGCTGGTCTTGCTGCTGGTCTCCGAGCTCGGCGCTCTCCTCACGGATCACCTCAGCCCGGCAAGGACGGACGACAACGACGCGTCCTTCCCCGACATGAAAGCCCCGGCAGGCGTAGCAGTTTCAGGAAGGCTGTTTCGAGTTGGGCTGGAAATATCCTCTGCCACACAGATGGTTGCGCCCAAAGAACACGCATTAGCCGTGGGCTGTCGATGTCGTACAATCGACAGGGCCCCACGGATTTGCGTAGCGCCGCAGGGGGTCTGCGGGCACCCGTCTCTCCGCCCCGCAGCTGCCCAGGCAGGTATCTCAGCACAACCGGACCGACGGCCAGACACCCGGCCCCGCGCGGCCGGAGAGTGAAAAGGAAACCCATGATTTCATCAGGCCACATGATCGGGAAACCGTTGCAGGACATCGACACCCCCTCACTGCTGGTTCGGCGCAGCATTCTGCAGGCGAACATCAATCGCCTGCAGGCAGTCGCGGATGCGGCCGACATTGAGCTCAGGCCACACATCAAGGCCCACAAGACCCCCCAGGTGGCGCAGATGCAGATTCGCGCCGGGGCCGCCGGCGTGACGGCGGCGAAGATCGGCGAGGCGGAAGTGATGGCCTCCGCGGGCGTCGAGAACATCTTCATCGCCAACCAAATCGTCGGCCCGGTGAAACTGCGGCGGCTGGTGGCCCTGGCGCGACGCGTGCCGGTGTTGTCCGTCGCTGTCGACAGCGTCGAATGTGCCCGTGGAATCAGTGACGCATTCTCGGCAGTGGGAATGTCTATCGACGTGATGCTGGAGATGGACGCGGGCGCCGGGCGTTGCGGTGTGCTTCCTGACGGGTTGGTAGCTCTGGCCGACGAAGTCGCACCGATGCCGGGGCTGAATCTCGTCGGCCTCATGAGCTACGGCGCTCTGGCCTACCAGGCACGAGGTCTCGAGGAGCTTGCGGAAGCCGCGGCAGCCGAGGGGGCATTCGCCGCCGAGCAGGCGCTGAATCTGAGGGAGGCGGGGTTCGAGATTGAACGGGTCAGCGGAGGGTCAACGCCCACAGGCCTACACTACAAGAAGGGCTGCGGGCTGACGGAGATCCGCTCGGGCACATACTGCCTGTATGACCACAACCAGGTTGACCTGGGGACCGTGACGGCGGACAATGTTGCGGCTACAGTCTTGACTCAAGTGATCAGCGTGCCGTCTGATGAGCGCGCCATCTGCGACGCGGGCACGAAGGCCCTCGACCAACAGGTGAGTCCGATGACCGAGGGCTACGGCTGGACCCGAGGGGAGCCACGTCTGAGCGTCTACAAGATCAACGATGAGCATGGCTACATCGACATCAGCGGTCTCACGGCCAGGCCGAAACTCGGGGACCGTTTCGAGGTGATTCCGCCGAGAATCTGCACGGCACTGAATCTGTATGACTGGATGTATGTGATCGACGATGAGGGTCGGGTGGCGGATGTGTGGAGGATAGCCGCACGCGGCAAAAACGTCTAGTATACGCCGTCCATGGAGGTCTCGCGCGATGTCTGAGGTCCAGTTCCACACAGAAATGGAAACGCTGCTGCAGACGGCGGAACCGGAGACGCGCTCGGTGTGGTTGATGCATGAGGCCGGCGAGAGGCTGGGTCTCAGCCACGATGAGGTCCATGAGTTGGTCGCCCCCGAGAGGGTGACCGTCTTCCGTGTTTCCTGCAAGATACTGGGCAAGGTCGTCAATTTCTGGGGATGCCTGTCCCTGCACAACTCCGCCAGGGGCCCGTTCAAGGGAGGCATTCGCCTCGCCCCCGACGTCACAATCTGGGAGACCACCGAGCTGAGCCGACTGATGACGCTAAAGTGCGCCGCGTGCGACATCGAGTTCGGCGGGGGCAAGACCGGCATCCGCGTGGACATGCCTGCGATGTACAAGCTCTTCGACCGGACGCCTCGCGACCTGGATTTCGAGAAGATCATCACCATCGACGCCGTGGAGTACTACTCGAAGATCTTCCGGGACGTGTTCAGCTCCCACCTGTATATTCCCGCCCCGGACATGGGTACGGGCCCCGACGAAATGGCGTTCATCTACAACGAGACCCAGGACCCGGCTTCCGTGACGGGCAAGGGCGATGGCGTCCAGGGATGGCTGCCCGGCCGCAAGGAAAGCACCGGCATCGGCTGCTCGTACGTGGCCATGCGCACCCTCGACGAGATGGTCGGGATCGCGCCCGACGGGGCCACGATCGCGATCCAGGGGTTCGGGAACGTGGGGCGCCCGCTGGCGAAGGACCTGGCCGAGCACGGCGTGAAGGTGGTTGGCATCACCGACCTGTGGGGCGGCGTGCACAACCCCGAGGGTCTGGACATCGACGCACTGCTCCAACACTTCGAGGACAACGCGACAGTCGCGAACTTCGGGGGCGGCCGGCCGCTCAACAACGAAGAACTCTTCGGGCTTGACGTGGACTGCCTGATACCTGCCGCAGCAGGCGACGTAATCTGCGAGGACGTGGCGAAGACAATCAAGGCGAAATGCGTGGTCGAGGCGGCGAACATGCCCACCACGATCGACGGCATGAAGACACTGTGGGAGCGCGGGATCATCGTCGCGCCGGATATCCTCGCGAACGCCGGGGGAGTCATCGCGTCAATGCTCGAGTACTCGAGTTCGCTATCGGCGATCAAGCCGGAGCGCCACGAAGTCTACAAGATCCTCAAGAAGAAAATCGGCGAGAACTTCGACCTGTCCCGTGACCGGGCGGCAGAGGAGGATATCGGGTTCGTCGAGGCGGCCATCGAGATCGCGATGGAGCGCGTATACAGTGTCATGAAGGGCCGCCGGATGATGTAGGGCGTCAGAGCTGAAGCTCGACCTTGGAGGCCCGAATCGGCCCCAGGGGCGCCGGGATCCGGATTTCAGTTGACGGTGCCTATTCAATATAATAACATGCTCTATTGTGAGTGCTAACGTGCACAAGGGCGTCCCTGAAAGTCTCAGGGCGCCGTGCCCCACAGTCTGCATTAGCGAAGAGCATCTTGTAAGGAGTGTAAAGATATGCCGCTTGCAACAGGTTTCGACCTCCTGCAACCCGCCCTTGAGGGCGGGTATGCAGTCGGTGCATTCAACGCCAACAACCTCGAATCGATCAAGGCCGTCATTGACGCCTGTGCCGAGAAGGAAGCTCCCGTCTTCCTGCAGGTCAGCCAGGGCGCCATCAAGTACGCCGGTCTCGAAGAGGCGACCGCACTGGTCAGCGCCGCTGCCGCCAAGGTCAACATTCCCGTGGCCCTGCACCTTGACCACGGCACGAGCTACGAGCAGAACGTTCAGTGTATGCGTGTCGGCTTCACGTCGTTAATGTACGACGGCTCGAAGGAAGAATTTGAAGTCAACGTAGCGAACTCCGCGGAAATCGCCCGGATGACTCATGCCTGCGGCGTCCCGCTCGAGTGCGAACTCGGCCTCATCCCGAAGATCGAGGACTATCTCACCGAACAGCAGATGGAGCCCCTCAAGAACGGCGAAGTTGAATCCGTTCTGGACCTGATGGGTGAAGAGGAAATCAAGAAGCTGTACGCCAACAGCACCGACCCGGACCAGGCGCTCGAGTTCAAGGAGCGCACCAACTGTGATGCGCTGGCCGTCGCCATCGGCGCTATCCACGGCATGACCGGCCGCGGCTCGAAGCTTGACTTCGACCTCCTGCAGGCCCTCATGGACAAGGTCGGCCTGCCCTTCGTACTCCACGCGGCCTCGGGCATTCCACTGGACCAGATGCAGCAGGCCTGCAAAATGGGCGTCTGCAAGGTCAACGTGGCCACTCGCTTGAGCATGGCCCTCCTCCAGGGCACCGCCGAGCGCCTTGCCGAGACCCCGGACCAGAAGGACTTCCGCAAGGTCTTCGACAAGGCCATGGACCGCGTGAAGGAAGTCGTGTTCCAGTACATCGACATGTTCGGCTGCGCAGGGAAGGCCGGTTCCGGTTGGACCCTCGGCCCGTCACGCGTTCCGAAGATTACCAAGGAGTCACCCGAATAGGTTCTTGCGGGTCCTTGTTGCGGACCGCATAATCGAGTGCCCAGCGGGCATAGCATACCGGTTGTGTCGAGAAACTCGATTACCTAGCTGCGGGGTGGTCACGTCGCACAGTGACCGGGGCCCCGCAGGGCTGCCCTAACGACGGGAACGCCTCCGTGGGGCCCCGCCGATTGTACGGCATCGGCACCCCACAGCTATTCGATGCTTCTCAACACAACCTACCCAACAGGCGCCATCGCATGACGCAAGGCGCCGCACCTTGAGTCGCACACGCACACCACGGGCAGGGAGCAATCCCTGCCCGTTTTCCTTGCCCGCTTCTTGCAGGCCCCCGATCGTCCTGCGTCGAACACCCACGCGTAGCCACTGAACTCGTGACCACCGGCTCCGTCTTGGGAGGGCTTACGCGTGCGCACTATCGGCATCGAGTACCCCGCGTTAGGCCAGATGGCTTTCTACGAATTGGGCGCGCCGCCTGAACCGGGACCGGGCGAGGTGCTGCTCGAGACACTGTACTCGGGCGTTACCAACGGAACGGAACGCCACGCGCTCGTGGCCGATCATGGCTACGGCGGCGGCCACTGGCCGGGCCGGCACGGCTATCAGCATGTGTGCCGGGTCGCCCAGGCCGGTGCGGGCGTTGAATCGGTCACTGAGGGCGATGTGGTGTTCCTGGGCATCTACGTCGGCCATCGCGGATGGCATGTGCTGCCGGCTGTCCCCCAGCTTCCCCTCGCGATCAAGCTTCCTGATGATTTGAGTCACGAATCCTGCGCCTTGCTGGGAGTCGCCGGCGTGCCGATGCGCGCGGTGCGACGGGCGCGCGTGGGCGTCGGGCAGCGCGTGTGGATCGTCGGCGCTGGACCCATCGGCGTCTTCGCGTCCCAGTGTGCGCGAGCCGCCGGGGCGCATGTGACCGTCACCGAGCTCGTCGAGAACCGCCTGGTCGCGGCGGAGGCCACAGACGCTCACCAGGTCATCAACATGAGCGATGAAAGCGCCTGGGAGCAAGTCTCCGCCGGCGGGCCCTATGATGTGATCATCGATACATCCGGATACGAGCGGCTGTTCTTCGATATCTTCGAGCGCCGCTTGCTGGGCCATGCCGGGGTCATCGCCGCCATCGCCGTGCGTGGCGAGACCACATTCCCCTGGTCGATGCTCCACACCACGGAGGCGTCGATCGAGGTCTCCTGCCACTTCGACGCATCCGACCTGGCTTGCCTGCTCCACTTCCTCCGCAGTGGCGTCGTGCAAATCGACCCCATGGTCTCCCATCGCGTGCCCATCACTGACGCCCCTGGGATCTATGCGACGATGCGGGATGACCCTCGAGCGCTCTACGGCGTGATCTTCGACTGGGAATGATGGCTGCGAAGGCGGCGTCGAGCGACGCTGCCATTGCACGCGTGTATGCCAGGGCCATGCCTGCGAAGGCATGGCCCTTGTGCTGTGTGGCGGCAGGGCGAGCTGCGGATCGCGGCGAAGTTGCACGGGAGCGCGGCTGAATACAGACACACGCGGAGTTGGTGAATCGTGACACGTATCTGCAGCCTGCTACTCATCGGGCTGATGGCGGTGTCGGCGATGGCGGATGCTTGGCAGATGGATGAGTTCCTGATCTCGGTGTGGGGTGGGCCGCATGACGAGGCGACGGCTCAGGCCTTCGCGGACGCGAACTTCAATACGGTATCGGGCAACACGGGCAATCTGGACCTGTGCCGGAAGTACGGGCTCAAGGCCATCATGCGTGACGCCACCCTCGAGCAGGTTCCCCAACTGATGCAGGACCCGGCGGTGTGGGGATACTGGGTCAAGGATGAGCCCAAGGCCGAGGAGTTCGAGGCGGTCGGCAAGCAGGTGGCGGCCTTCCACGCAGCCGACCCAACCAGGCCCGCGTATGTGAATCTGATGGCGTGGATGAACCTGAAGGACTACCTGCGGATCGTCCAGCCCCGGTTCCTCAGCTACGACTATTACCAGTGGTGGTGGGGCACCGCGAACCACTGTTGGCGACTCGAGGCCCACCGGCAGGCGGCCCTCGACGCGGGGCTTCCGCTGATCTGCTGGGTGGAGGTCAATGCCGACAAGCGCTGGGAGATGGGCGAGAAGGGGCAGACATACCTTCCCGACAATGAGCCGAAGGTGCGCCAGAGCATGTACACGAGCCTGGCGTACGGAGTGAAGGGCATCCAGTGGTTCAATGACTTCCTGGTCTTCAAGCACGCGCCCGGGCGCAAACTGCTGCCCGAGCTGCGCAAGTCCGGGGAGGACGTCAAGCAACTCAACGCCGAACTCAAGGCCCTGGGCCCCACGCTTCTCGGCCTGGAGTCTACCGCAGTCTATCACACGGACCCGGTGCCGAAGAATACCCACGCGCTGCCGGAGGACCACTGGCTACAGGTCTTCGGCGAGCACCTGACTCTGGGGTTCTTCGAGGACCCGGCGGGTACCGACCACCTGATGGTCGTGAACCGCGACATCAAGCATCGGGAGTGGACCATGCTGCGCTTCGCCCAAGCAGTAGACAGAGTCGAGAAGTTCGACCGGGCGGAAGCTGAGTGGGTGTCCTTACCGTGCCGCGCGCGCGACGGATCGTCCCAGGTAGAGTTCATTCTCCGCCAG
>JALGSS010000115.1 GCA_029821745.1 Candidatus Zipacnadia bacterium | reverse complement strand
TCGAGTACCACATCGTCGAACCACGCGTAGCCCGTGCCGTGCCTGAGCTTGCAGATGAGCAGGAGCCACTCGGCGTCCGGTCGTGACCGGAACTCCTTCGTGTACTGCTTCCAGTCGTGAGTGCCTCTCGCTCGCCCCGTGTCGTGCCAGTACGCAGGCGTCTGCTGACCGTTCTCGTAGCCGATTGCGTACGCCTCGCCGGTGACGTTCACCGCCATGATCTTCATGCTCAGGCGGTATGCCGTGTCCGGTTTCAGCGGAATCCTGCCACCGTAGCGCCAGTGGGCCCGGGCGGTCGCATCCCGGGGGATCGACATGCGCAGGGACCGCTCTCCACTCGCCGCGTGCTCGTCGTCCCACTTGCCGAAGCATTCGCCTCGCGCTTTCGCGAACCGCCAGCCCTCCGGCTCGCCATCCGGCCCGGCGGCCTCGAAATCCGAAGTCAGGACGGCCTGGCCTAGCGCCAGGCTGCACAGCAACAGCGTCGCCGTCACCAGCGTGAACATGCGCATCGTTATCGCCTCAAGTCATCGATTCAGCGAACAGGATCGGCACGACGAGCGACCCGGTCACGGGCCGCCAAGGCTTGGGACAGACTCGGAGCCCCGAGCAAGGGTTGTGTCGAAGAAGTCGCCTGGCCGCCGGTGCCCCACAGGGCCGTTCTGCCAGGCCAAGCGCATCCGTGGGGCCCCGCCGATTGTGCGACATCGGCACCCCACGGCTATTGCGTGCTCGTCAACACAACCGCGAACTCCCTCTCTCGCTTCAGGATGCCGGTTCCCCCCTGTGCATGTCTACCCCGGGAACAGGTCGAGGGCGCAGTCGCTAACTTTCCGCACGGTGCGCGGACCGATCCGGTCCACTTTGCCGCTGCGCTCCGCGCTATCGGCGTAGTCTGCCCGCATGAACTCTGTGACGAACTCGAAGGGCTTCTGGGGGCAGAAGGGTTTGGCCTCATGCACGATGGCAATGGCATCGTGAGCCGCCTGCCAGATCCGCTGCCGGGCCTCCTCGAGGGGCAGACAGTCAGCGCGTTGGCGTTCCGTGGCCGTCTTCACCGTCGCCGTCTTGCAGGGGCGGAAGAACTGGCGCGCCTCGACGCAGGCCGCTTCGTCGCCGCTGACCATCACCATGGGTATGCCGAAGTGTCCGGCGACCAGCGCCCATTGCCCAAGCTCTCCGGTTGGCCGACCATTGATGAAGTAGTTGAACCAGGAGGTCGATGACTGGGTGTGGTCGAGGAACGCGTTCATGGTCCCGGCCATCGCGTGGGCGCCGATGAAAAACGTGGCGGCGCAGCGCTGGTCCATGACGCCCCACCATTTCTTGTTCGGCTTCGTATCGTTCTGCGCCCGGCGGTCCAGCGTGTCGAGGATGAAGTTTCCGCCGCCGCCGTGGCTGTCGAGAACCAGCACTTCGGTGGCGCCGCCCGCGAACGCGCCGTCGATTGCCGCGTTCAAGTCGCCCATCAGAAGCTCGCAGGAGTACTCCCACTCACCCTTGTCCCGGGGAACCATCTCCGCCCGGCCGACTCCGCTTACGCCTTCAAGGTCCGTATGGATGTAGATTCTCATGCATTGGCACCTCGCTGTATGGAAGATGGTCACAGGTTCCCCGCCGCGCCGACGAGTCCTGCACCGGGTGGCACTGGGCTGAACTGGGACGCCGAAATCGGTAGCGGGCCCCGCCCCCTTGGGTTATTATTGTCGTCCTCGGCAACTCTCAGACCTCATCAGGGCGGGATGCATATGGCCACTCACTATAGCCTATCCGATGGCAATTGCGAAGCACTGCTGGCACGGCACGTTCCGCCGGCCCGCAAGAAGGAGATCACCTGCGCCCTGCGAGCAATCCACGCGCAGTTCGCCCAGGAACGCGAAGCGGGACTGGACGCTCTCAAAGCCAACCAGCGCGCCTGGACGGTGCTGCATGAGCAGGAGACGTTCATCACCGACAGCCTGGCGGTGGCCAAGCGGGTCCGCGAGGGCTTCTCAACCTTCGTGCATGTCGGGATCGGGGGCTCGGATCTCGGGCCACGAGTCTGCCATGAGGTTCTCAACGGCACGCTGCATAACGAGTCTGACAAGCAGCGTGGCCAAGCGCCGAAGATGTACTTCGCCGGGGACACCTTCGACCCGCGTCCGCTCCGCGAACTCCTGGAGCATCTCAAGGAGACGGGGGAACTGGCCACGACGGCCTTCAACATCGTCAGCAAATCCGGGAAGACCCCGGAGACCCTCTCCGCCTTCCTCGCGATCAAGAAGGCGATTGCCGAAACCGGCAACGACTGGCTCAAGCAGATGATCTTCACTACCGGCCTGGACCGGGAAAGCATCCTCTACCGGCTCGTTAAGGCTGAGAAAGCTGAGGACCGGATTCTCGGACTGCTGCCGGTGCCGGACGGCGTTGGCGGACGGTTCTCGGTGCCATCACCCGTTGGCCTGCTCCCCCTCGCAGTCACTGCGGGGCCCGGGGAATGCCCTGAAGCTCGAGTGCGCGCGGCCATGGATGGCTTCGAACTGGCCGATGGGTGCGGCCGGCTGGAGCCATTTCTCGATGAGAAGGGCACGGTCAACGAGGGGAACTTCGCGTACCGTCTCGCCACGTGGCTCCAGTACGCCGAGGAGCAGTTGGGCATCGGCTCGCTGGTCTTGTACGACTACTCGGCGTGCCGGATGCTCGGGGATTGGCTCGTGCAGTTGTACACGGAGTCCATCCAGGAACGCGGCGGCGGGCTGAACATCATCGCGGGGCGCGGGCCGACGAGCAACCATTCCCTGCTCAACGGGGTCGTCGGCGGCCCGAGGGACAAGGTGGTTCTGTTCCTTCACTGGGACCATCTCGGCGCCGACCTACACGTGCCGGAGGATGTCGCCGTGGGCGAGGACCTCCGCATCTTCATGGGGAAGGATATGACTGCGTTGAACGAGGCGTCTTTCAAGGGGACTAGCAGCGACTTCGGCGCCCAGGGGATCCCGGCCCTCACACTCAACGCACCGGCGCGTGACACCGAGAGCCTCTTCTTCGTCATGCGGGTTTTGATGGACACGGTGGCGGTGAAGGGGAGACTCCAGGGCCTGCACGTCGCCCCGAACTCCGAGATCGACTTCGCGCATGACCTGACCTACCGGCAGTGGGGTGTCGAGGGCTACAAGGACGCCATGCGGGGCTTCCTCGCGGAGTCATCGGACTGAGCTAGGGCATACCATGGAGGAACGCGCCGGCGCACGACGGCTGTAGGGGATGAGGAATGCGGCCAGGAGCGTCTCGCGCTCCCGGCTGGCGGAGAGAATCTGCGAAATGATCCGCGAATTGAGGCCATATCGGGAAGTTGCCATGAAAAAGAAAGGGAACTTCCCGCCGCACGGCGAAGGCATATTCCGAAGGTTGTAGAACCGATCGCAAGTAATCAGTAGGCAAAAGGAAAGGACGGGAGACTAATGCGTAGAGGCTTCACCTTGATTGAGCTGCTGGTCGTCATTGCCATCATCGCCATCCTCGCGGCGATCCTGTTCCCGGTATTCGCTCGAGCGCGAGAGAAAGCGCGCCAGACGAGTTGCTTGAGCAACTGCAAGCAGATCGCTCTGGCCATGAACATGTACGCGCAGGACTATGATGAGACGACTGTTCCCGCGGCGACCACGTTCCCCGGCACGCCCTGTGGCGGGCACCCCGGAAGGTATGAGTGGCCGTCATTGCTGTTCGCCTACACCAAGAATGAGCAGATGTGGATCTGCCCGACCTCCAAGGCGAAGCACGGCTGCCACGACAGGCCGCCAGTCCGGTTCTCCTACGGCATCAACTGCAGCAGCAGCAATGCCGCCGCACACCAGGGGTACTCAGCGAAGGAGCTGGGGAAGATACAGCACCCCGCCGAACTGATCGCCTTTGGTGAGAGCCGAGGCAATGACCTGTACTGGCGCTGCTGGAACCGCTCCCCGATCGGGAGTTGCGGGACGGGCGTGGAGCCCTACTCCCACAACGGGGGCCAGAACTGCGGGTTCGCCGATGGCCACGCGAAGTGGCTATCGAACAGTATGGTGCTTGCCCCCGACAGCGCTTCGTGGGTCAACAGGCTGCCGTGGGCCAACAAGTAATCTCTAGCTGAATCGGAGGACACAACAACAGGGCGACCCGGAAGGGCCGCCCTGTCTCGTGATTCCGCTCGGGGCTGTCTCGACGGCGTCAGGCGGGCACCCGCTGAGGCCCCACGGCCCGCACCAGCGCGCCCCGCTCGCGCGGTCCCGTCATGTATGCCTCGAACAAACGCCGGACAGCGGTCGGCAGCCCGCCGCCCGCCGGCAGCCAGTAGCAGGCTCGGGGCCCACTGGCCTGCCCTTCGGACACACTCAACACGCCACCCGCGTGCAGGGACTCAAGTGCGTCCTGTACCTGGTCCACCGGATACCGCAGGCGCATCGCGAAGCCCTGCGGCGTGTCGCAGGCCAGCGGGTCCTGGCCGAACAGGATGAGGATATTCAGCCCCGCCGCGCTCTTCGCGGCACTCACCAGCCGGCCGACCGCCGGGTCCGACTCCCAGGTCGGCTCAAGGGCGCGATCGTCAATACACACTGCTGTCTTAGGCACGGCTTCATCTCCCCAATAGGGCGAACGCTACGCCGGCGAACACGATGCCGGTGCCAATGAAGTATCCCTCGCCGATTCCGTTATCGGCACTACCCCGGTCCGACTTGAGCGTTGCCCGATGTGAGAGTTGGAGCCAAGAGGGGTTTCGTAGACGCCCTGTTGTCCGTTGGTTGGCCATAGGGTGGTCAACAGGGCGCGAGGGGCAAAATATAGTCGAAAAGCAATATGTGTCAACCGGAATATGTCCGGTTGCGCGGAAATGAGCACATACGGTCCCGATCACTGCCCTGTCCGCCTACTCCGGCGGCTTTTCCGTGTCTTGTTCGTCGCTCTTCTTCGGAGCCGTGCGGCCGCCGCCGCTTTCGGGCAGTGGAGCCCGACGGATCCCCCATTTCGGGCCCTGGATGTCGCCCCGCGCAACCGGCGTCTTGTGGGCCACCAGCCAGTCGTAACCGGCCTTCTCCAGCTTGGGGTTTCCCGACCCGACGAAGTTGTCCGCCATGGCCTTGTGCCCGTACTTCGCGAGGCCCTCAACCAGCAGATCCTCCGAGCCCTTGCGGCCGCTCGCGATCAGGTCCTTGTAGTAACGGGCCGCGATCCTCACGCGCGCTTCAGTCGCCACGCTGCGCACAAGCGGGTTCTCGCTCAGCAGGTCCCGCGCCAGTGCGTTCATCACCGGCAGGCCGAGTTCGACGAGAACACCGACGAGAGTGAGCTTCGCCCGATCTCGCACCGCCGTCTCCCTATCGTCGAGGAGCTTGCGCAGGGGAGCCAGCGCAGGCTTGCCCACGACCACCAGGGACCACGCCGCGCGCTGATGCGCGAGCTTCTCCGGCGAGCGCAGTGCGCCCAGTAGACCCGGTACGGCGGGAGGACCGATCTTTCCCAGCGCCCACAACGCCTTGCCGCCGACTTCCGTCCGCTCGTCCCCCAGGCAGCCCACCAGGGCCTTGACAGCCGGCGCCCCGAGCTTGACCAGAGCCATTGTGGCCCGTTTGCGTGTCTGTTCGTCGCTGTCTCGTAGCGCGGCCACGAGTCCGTCGACGGCCCGAGGGTCACCGATGTCGCCCAGCGCTTGCGCCGACAGCCACCTCACCCGATCGCTCTGACTCGACAGGGCCGCGATGAGCGCCGGCACGGCCTCCCGCCCGATGCTGATCAGGGCCCGAAGCGTTTCCGTACGCAGCAATGCATCCTCTTCGGCGAGGGCCTCGACGAGGGCCGGCACGGCGAACGCGCCTATTCTTGACAGGCCGAAGCCGGCCCAGTTTCGCACATCGGCGTCATCATCTTTCAGCGCGTCCAGCAGTGGCTTGACCACGCGCGGGTCGGCGATGCCCGCCAGGGCCTCCGCTGCGGCCGCTCTGACCGATGGCTCATAGGACTGCAGTTGACCGATGAGTTGCGGCACCGTGGCCTCTTGGGCGAATGAAGCCGAACCCAGGGACAAGGCAGCTACTATCGCGATATGCGCGCACCTCGCGGTGGTGAGATACAAAGGCCTCACGACCGTCACCTCCAGATGTGGGGCGCCGCGGACCCTCAGCCGTTCGGGGGTCTGCAGCAGTCCCTCTGCGTACTACCGGATGCCACACTCATCCTGTATTATACACAACGGCAAGACACAATGGGCGACTGAGGCAACACAATGGTGGAAAGAGGGTGGTAGGCCCGCCTGCCGCAAGGACCTTGACGAGGAGAATCCGCCCGCACCGCGAACCGTATTACCATTGTTGCCGCTACTCCCAGACCCACCCGGGGGCAAGGTATGAGATCAGCTTGGATCATCGCGCTTCTCGTCCTAGGCTGTGCTCAGGCACAGGAAAACCAGTATTGCCGAGAAACCAGCGTCGCCGTTAGTGACGGGGGCGTGGTACTCGCTCGGCAGTGGGATACAGTGTTCACCCAGGGCTTCGACGACGGGTTGGATACCTGGACCATCGAGAACTACGAGGGCAAGTTGTCCATCGGCGTCGATCCGGACGGCAAGAACGGTTCATGCGCGATGGTGACCAACGAGGGCGTAGAGGGCGACACCGCCTTCGAGCTGCGGTCAGCGCCAATTCCCGTCGCAGGCGCGTCCCACTTCCGCTTCCAGTTCGACTGGTGCGCCAACCGCTCACTGACCCGGGTAGCCGGCCACCGGGGTCATTACCTGACGCTCCTCGACTGGCAGGATGACGACGGCGCAACGGTGTCCCCGACGCCCTTCGGTTTCGGCGAGGGTGACGAGGAGTGGCACACGCGCCAGTTGTCGGGAGAGGTGCCGCAGGGGGCAGTTTCGGTCGTGATCCGGTTGGGTTGTGATCACCCCAATATCACCGACAAGGAGTTCCTGCGGATCGATAACGTCTCGCTGGGGCTGCGCGCGCTGCCGGCTCGGTATGAAGCCTGGGGCAGCATCGAGTCGCGGCCGCTGCGGGTGGCCGCTGAGACGCCCTCGCTCCAGTGGGATGCTGATACGCCCGCGCAGACGTCGCTGCTGTTCCGCGTTTCAGCCGCCCAGGACGCCGATGGCGCCCCGGGGACATGGTCGGAGTTCGTGGGGCCTGACGGAACCGCCGGCACTCAGTACTCGGCGCCTGGCCCCCTGCCTGGGACCCTCGCGGAGCGCACGTGGGTGCGGTACATGGCGGCCCTGGAGACGCGGGATCCCTCCGCCACGCCCGTCCTGAAGCAAGTGCGCATCGGCTCGGTTTCAGACGGTCCGTGGACCGGCGTGGACAGGACCCCGCCCGTATTGGCATCGCGGGGCGAGACGCGCACCGCCGATCCGCGGGTTCCCGTATGGTTCCGCCTGACCGATGCCGTGGGCGTCGACTACGGGACGCTCAAAATGACGTTCGACGGAGCGGACGTCACCGACAGGCTCACGTGGCGCGATGGTGGGCTCGTCTACCAGCCTGAGACACCCCTGAAGCCTCGGCCGGCCGAGACAGGCTTCGGAGCCTGGCGCACACGCAACTTCCAGAACAAGCTCGCAATCACGCGAACGGCTCAACGGGCTCCCGACACCCCCCGAGGGTTCCACGTGACCAGGCGCGCCGGGGACACAGACACCGCCTTCCGGCTCGATTCGCCCGTGTTTTCGGTCCAGCCTGGGGCGGCGTACCGGCTCTCCTATTGGTCGCGCCACACGATGGACCTGTCCGGAGCCATGAGCACCACGAGCGGATTCAGCGGCGGCGTGTTCTGGCTTGACGAGGACGGCGCCCCAGTCGGCCGGCGGGCAGAGATCGACTTCGGACCGGCAGACCCCGCCTGGCATGAGGACGCCTACGAGTTGACGGCCCCGGAGGGCGCGCTCAACGCACAGATCCGCTTCGGCTTCGACATCCCCAACATCATCGATGGGAACGAACTGGATGTGGCCGAGCTGTCTTTCGAAGGCCCCCGTCCGGTTCGGGGTCCCTCCGGCCCCAACCTGCACGAGGTATCCCTCAGCGTCGCCGACTTCGCCGGGAACACGCTGCAGCGCGATTGGTACATGCTCATCCGCCCGCCACGCACCGCGAATGTCGTCACGATCCGGGAAGACGGAATGACTCTCGTCGACGGCAAGCCCTTCTTCCCGATTGGCCTGTACGCAGTGTGGAAGAAGGAGTTCAACGGCAACAGCTTCGATACGGCCTTCGCCGATATGAAGGCAGCCGGGTTCAACATGGCCCACACGTACGCCAGTAGTCGCACTCCCGACTTCGCCGAGTTCTACAAGGCGGCTCAGCGTCACGGGATCAAGCTGTACGTCGCGTCTGCTTCGGGGGCCAACTGCACGGACGTGGACCAGGTGCTGTGGGATGTCGTCCGCGAAGAGGGGAAGCCGGCGCTTCTTGCCTGGTACCTGGCCGACGACACGGCCTCGCACGTGGGCGCTGATGAGCTCCGGCGCGTGACCGAGGCGATCCATGGTGTCGACCCGGCCCACATCACCGTGCAGGCGGACGGCGTCGGCGCGCCCCCGGCATCGCGGTACATGGCCTACGTGGGGTCCACCGACGGCTTCCTGCCGGAGTTGTACCCGATTCGGTCGGGAACGCCCAGGGATGTGCCCCAGATCATCCAGGACATGCAGACGATCCGCGCCGACATAGAGAGGGCCGGAGGCGACCCGAAGACGATCTGGGCCATCGTCCAGTACTTCGAGGGTTGGGGCTGGCCACGCTTCCCGACGAGGGACGAACTGTGGGCGATGAGTTACCTGTCGATCATCCACGGAGCCCATGGGATCACCTGGTACACCTACGGCGGCCACGGCGACAACCATGGGGTCACGTACTCCGCGGAGACTTGGAGCAACATCTGTGGTCTCGCGGGCGAACTCTCCGAACTTCAGGATACTCTCGTGCAGCCCACAGGGTCGCAGCCTCCCGCGCCGGAAGTGCTTGACGGGCCGGCGACCGACGCTCTCGACTTCCCGAGCATCAGCATCCTGCTCAAGGAGCACGACGGCAAGCGGGTCCTGTTGGCTGCCAACTCCGCCGACGCCCCGGTGCAGGCACGGTTCCGCGTCGGGACAACAGGCACTATAGCTGTACCCTTCGAGAAGCGCGAATTCGAGAGCGACGGCGACGGGTTCACCGATTCCTTCGCGCCCTACGGGGTGCATGTCTATACATGGACGCCGTGAACGGGATGACGCCGTGCAGCCACGACAGTTCGTACTTGTGATGGTCAGAGCGCGCGACATATTGCGTGACCTGTTGTTCATGGTCCTCACTGTCGCTGCCGCGGGCTGTGCGGTACTCGGCGCCACTAGACTGTGGGCTTCTCGCGGTCTGGCCCCGTGGGAGCGAATAAGTCTGCTGGTGGGGCTCGCCGTCTGCGCGCTCTGGGTCCCGGGCGAGGTGGCCGCCTCGCGACAGTCCGCGCGTCGCCGAGGCCAGGGCCCACCGGTTATCGGCTCCCTCGCCGCGCTCGTATGGGTGGGGCTGATTGCGATCGCGTCGCCTCACCACAGGGCGGGCGTCGCGCTGCTTGGCATCGGAATCTGGAGCGTGATGGAGTTCGGTAGCAATGCGGCATCTGCGGCCGGCCCTTCGATGCCGGGGCGCCCTTCGTCCAATGTCCCGACTGTCATGTGTGGTACCACGAGCATTGCTGGGGCCGGTCGCCCTTCTGCACCACTGATGACTGCCCCAGTGCGGCTCGGCCGGCCGCGCGCGCCGAGGTTGTTCCCGCTCTGCCTGTCGCCGACCTGCCGGCGAGGCGAGCCGTACACAATATCGGCGTGTGCCCCTACTGCCAGTGGCCCGTCGGGGCGGACGAGGATCACGTGACCTGCCCGGCCTGCGACGCGACCCACCACTCGGACTGCTGGCAGGAAAACAGTGGGTGCGCCGTGTTCGGCTGTCCACAGGCCATCCACACGGAGGCGCCCCCGGAGAGGTCCGAGCCCGGACAGGCGACTGCAGCGGCCACTCCGGGCAAGCCGCCGGCGCCCCCGAGGGCTGCGGCGCCTGCAGGCGTCACCGACGACGAGCCCGCAGAGGACTCTCCGGCCCAGCAACGGCCCTCTCATCGACCCCGCCGGAACCCGGTATTCCCACGCTTTGCCGCCGCGGCGACAGCACCCGCCGCGCTGCTGTGCGCCCTTGTTGCGTGCGTGCCCCAATTCAGGGCTATGGCTGCCGCCGCCATCATTCTGGGAGCGCTGGCGCTGATCGGGCCGGTCGCGATCCGCCGCCGTCGGACTACCGCAACGGCGGCCCTGTTGCTCGGGGGAGTGCTGGCATACACCTTCGTTCAGCCCCCGGTCAAAGCAATCCCCCTGCGCACGGACCTTCTGTCGCGACACGTCATCGGGGCCCTCGCGCTTTCGCCAAACGGTCGGATGCTGACCGCCGTCGGTTGTGATGTCAACAGCACGAGGCTGGCCTCCACAACCACCAATGTGACGATGTGGGACGTACAAACGGGCTCCCTTGTTCGAGCGTTCCAGATCCCCAATCATGCCCGCGCGTCCTAGCCACGGCCGGGTTCCGGTACGAGAGCAACGTGAAGGCCGTGGGGCAGGTGAAGCTGTGGGACACCGCCACCGGGCGCTGCATCTGGACACTCACCGTTGGGAAGCCTGTCATCGCCGTGGCCTTCCGTCCCGACGGAGGGGTGCTTGCCACCGGCGAAATGGGGGGAGACGTGAGACTGTGGAGCCTGTGGACGGGGGAACTGCTGGACACGATGTCACAGAGCGAGTCCGCTGAGCGGCTGGCCTTCTCTCCGGACGGGTATGTTCTCGCCGCCGCGCGGGCCGGTGAGGAAGGTGATCGCAGGGGTGTGGTGGTCAGGACGTGGGAGATGGGTTGGGGGGGCGAGTACCGCGCGCTGACCGCGCCGGACAGCGAGG
>JALGSS010001059.1:2510-4344 GCA_029821745.1 Candidatus Zipacnadia bacterium | reverse complement strand
GCGGGGCCATACTTGTGGATCCGCAGCGGCACCGCGATCTGTGTGCCGTCCTCCAGGATCACCCGGGCCGCCACCGGCTCATCCACGCACACATACGGGGCCCCGGCGAGCTCCTCCACGTGGTGACAGAGCGTATTGCAGCTCAGGTCGACCCCAATGAACAGGACCTTCCCATCGGCTTCGCGCAGCTTGTGGAAGGGCGAGCCGACCCCACACGGGGTCACGCAACGCTCATTGCCTTCGGTGAGCCACGCGGCCCGGGCGCCGATCGCGCAGACGGAATGGGTCGGGCTCAGGCTTCGGACGGCGTCGGGTCGCTTACGCGCGGTCTCGGGAATCGTCCCGGTCCAGCAGGGGTCCGCGTGGGGCCGGAACACGGGCGGGTTGTGACGGCTCAACTTGTCGGTACCCGTGAAGGTCGGGAAGGCAACAGTGCCTGCCGGGCCCACCGCCTCAAGCAGGGCGTCGATCACGATCTGAGGGCCTCCCTGGACCTGTCCCAGGGACGACAATGAGGAGTGAACGAGGACCACGTCGCCGGGGCCGACCCCGGCCCGCTCGACGCCGGTGGTGATGTCGCCCCTCGAAACGACCTGATGAGGTGAGTGCTCGGCCAAGGCTGACGCTCCTGTCGCGGTACGTCAGGCCTCCTCCCCGATCGGGTAGATGAGCTGAGTTGCCGCTTTCGCCACGAGGATAACCGGGTGCTGCTCCGCCTCGCGGCCCGAGTTCGGCGCAGGGGTGACGACCGCATCGGTGATCGCGAAATGGGTTTTGGCGGGATCGTTCAGCGCATCGCTGAGGCGCTGACCGCGTTGCTTGTACATTTCTCCCTCAATCCACACGCCGCCTTCGAGGCGCAGGCGCACCTTCTCTGTGAGGGCCAATTGGCGCATGGCCGCCGCGTAGATGGGGCACGACTCGCAGGCGCTGCGGGGCAGATCGCAGCAGGGGGAGGTCGCCATCTCCCAGCAGTTTCGCCCCATTTCCAGGGCCCGGCACCCTCTGCACACCGGTCCTCCCCGGGGGTGGACCTCGGTGCAGATGCAGTTGAACTCCATACTCGACAGCGGGTGTCCCAGGAGATTCTCAGCGGCCACGGTCATCACCCCGGCGCGGAATGTCGGCTTCGGGGGCGAGCAGGCCCTCTGGAATCATCGGCGAGCACGCGCCGGATCTTGAGTGCGGCGCACGAACGCGTCCCGGGGAAACAGAACGCCACTCGGCGGCGGCCGATTGCGGGGAACGGTCGCCGCACGAGTGGCAGCGCTATTGTGCACCATATCTGCTTTCTTTCCAATAGGGGGAAGCGAGAATGTTGCCCATTGCGCGTGCCCGCATTCGCCGTGGCCGTTCGGTCTTGTAGCCACAGGCTGGAAACCTATCATTACACACGTTTTCGCTTGAGGACGACGACTGCCCGGCACGAGCAGGGGTGACGGAGGGTTGTGTCGCCCACGAAGTCACATGACCGGGTGCCACTGGCACGCCCCGTGCCAGTGCGTCGTCAGCCCCCCGGAATCGGGACCCACGATCATATTGAGCCCCCAGCGGGGGCTCAATATGTGTGTCACGCAGAGCCCGAAGGACCCGCAGCCACACTGGGCTCGACTCAGCGCTCCGAGACAAGCTCCGGCTCCGCGAAGTCGCCCTCCATCTTCGGCGGCAGCCGCCACGTGTGCTCCCCCGATCGGTCCGTGAAGTAGAGCCGAGAGTCCGACGGCCGGCGACCGTGGCCATCCGCCCAGAACCCGTAGAAACCCGGGTGGGCGTTCACGGGCCGGCGGACATACGTGTGGTTATACGGGCTGCCCTCGGTGATCAGTTGCGTGCG
>JALGSS010001059.1:0-2495 GCA_029821745.1 Candidatus Zipacnadia bacterium | reverse complement strand
CCCCGCTGGGTCGGGCCGATGATCGTCCACTCATTCTCCTCGATGTAGATGCTGCCCATGTCGTAGTTGTTGTCCGACGTGCAGACCTCGTGTTTTTCCCAGGCGTCACCTACCCAGTGGAAGACCGTCCACGTGCGCGGGTCGTTCTTCGGGCCCGATTCATACCCCTTGCTCGTGACGACCAGGATGACCGGGCGGCCCTCCATGTCGAAGTTGAGGTCCTTCATGTAGACATTGAGCCCCTCGGCCTCGTAGTCATGCACGAGGGCATCGTTGTTGATCTCCACCAGCGGCGTAGCGACGTCTTGCCCCCGCACGTTCTGCCAGGTCTGCCCCATGTCCCGCGTCTGCATATAGTACAGGTTCGTGCGCCAGTTGAGGCCCTTCTTCGCGGGATGGTAGTTGAAGGCGCACGCAACTGTGTCTCCGCTACGCCCGCTCACCTGATAATGGCCCTGGGCGATCCGAGCGTACAGCGTGGGCTCGGACCACTCGACACCGTCGGCGCTGGTCTGGGAGAACAACCGCCGGCCTCCCTGATACAAGGTCTGCAGGAACAGGAATCCCTTGCCGGGGACATAGTGCACCTGCGGGTATGAGAAGTTCGTGACGCGCACCAACTCGAAGGCGTCCGTTGAGTAGGGCTGTTCGCTCTTGTAGATGAAGGACGGCCTGCTGGTCCCGTGAGAACTGGCGAACACCCAGATGTACCCGTCGTCGTCGAGGGCGATGACCGGGTTGTCGTGGGCGTCCCCGGTGCGCTTGTCGCAGATGACTGTCGGTCGCGGGACCTGGTGGGTCCCGTAGACGAAGAAGGTCTTGTTGGCTTCCTTTGAGTAGACCGCGAGCGGGATGTGCTTCGCGGTGTAAGTCGCCAGACCGCCGCTGTATTTGTAGACATACTCATCGTTGGACTTCTGGTTGTAGTACCAGATGCCCCGGTACCCGTCGGCCTTCGTCTGCTGCTCCGAGTACGCGTCCAGGAGAGTGTACTCAAGGTCAGTCACCAGTGACTCATCGGGGAAGACGAGGTATCGGTCCACCACGACGGTGCCCGCGAGCACCTCGACGACAGTCTTCTGCTCCTCGGGGGCGATGGGGACGGCGAATAGCCGCCCGACCTGGTGAGTCTTGGCCGCCGGGGGCCACTGCTTCATGTAGGCAGCGTCGCGGGTGCGCACCAACAGATCGGCCCCCCCGGAGGACGCGGCGCGGATATCGAGGATGAAGAGCCCCTTCGTGGAGAAGTTCGTCAGGAACGTGAGGATGTTGCGCGGGCCGCCGTAGCCGTAGTGGCGCGTGGTAATCTGCTCGCCGAAAGCCCGGGCGGCATCGGGAGTCACATCCCGCAGGTCTATCTCGGCGATGGTATTCTTCGCGCCCCGCTCGTCGGTCTGCGGGATGATCTCGAACACAGTGTCCGCGCAGAAGGCCACGGCGCAGAGGAGAAGCGATGTTGTGCAGAGCACGGGCACGACATGAGACCGCGAGCTGTGGGGCGACATCCGAGCGCCTCCGAGTGCCGGCGCAACAGATGCCGGCATAGTGTGCGGGACAGGTATGAAAATGACAGGGCCGCATGCGGGCAAACGGCCCTTAACCCCCCGGCCCCCTTCTCTGGGAGCGAATGGGGAGAGCGGCGGGTCGTCCGGTGATGCCGTGGTAGCCGCAAGTCTTCAGCTTGCGGCAGTTGCCGTGTCGCGTGCTGCCCACGTCGTACCTAACCCCCCGGCCCCCCTTCTCTGGGAGCGAATGGGGAGAACGGCGGGTCGCCCGGTGATGCCTTGGTAGCCGCAAGTCTTCAGCTTGCGGCCGTTGCCGTGTCGCGTGCTGCCCACGTCGTACCTAATCCCCCGGCCCCTTCTCTGAAAGGGAATGGGGAGCACGGCGGGTCGTCCGGTGATGCCGTGGTAGCCGCAAGTCTTCAGCTTGCGGCAGTTGCCGTGTCGCGTGGTGCCCACGTCGTACCTAACCCCCCGGCCCCCTTCTCTGGGAGCCGAATGGGGAGAACGGCACGTGTCTGTCGCGGAGTTAACTGACCGGGTGCCACTGGCACTCCCAGTGCCAGTGCGCCGTTGCGGTTGGCGGCGACAGCCTCCTGCCCGATGGCCAGGTGCGGACTGCCGCGAAACTGGCGCTGGGGCATCATGACGTCCCGAGTCTTCTCCTCGAAGAAGCGTATCCGGAGCATATTGTCGTAGAACTCGATCAGCAGATCGGCATCTTTCTCTGGCACATGCTCCACCCTCACTCGCGAATTCCGCGCCATGGAAGGGTTAGCCGCGAAGGCCCTGGAACCCTTCTGGAAGTCCGGTCAGCCACCGAGAGAAGGGTTTGTTGCGGGGCGTGTGTAGGTGTATACTGTTCCAGCGCTTTGGCCTGCCGTGCCGGTGAAGCGGCGGTCCTGCGTGAAAGCATTTCGTCACTTGCCCGGGGCGCCCGAAGTCGGGAAACACTGATTCTCCATGAACGCTCTGTTCCTCCACCGCAACGCC
>JALGSS010000114.1 GCA_029821745.1 Candidatus Zipacnadia bacterium | reverse complement strand
TCGGGCGCGTCTCTGTGATCGCGACTCCATCGAACTGCTGGGCGCCCTCGGGGAGCTCAAGCTCCCAGAGCTTGAAGTCGTCGAACCACGCAGTGCCCGATCGCATGCGGAAGATGCCATGCACCTGCACCGACTTGATCGGCTTCTCCGGCACAACGGTCACGCTGCGCTTCAGCCAGTCGTGAGTGCCCGGCTTGAAGGGCGCGAGTTGGCCCCAGAGAGGCGTGCCGTCCATGTACTCAAGGTCCAAGTAGAGGGAGTAATTGGGGTCCCGCCCGCCGCTGACGCTCTCCGCCTTGCTCCAACATTCAGCGATGATCGGCACGGGCTCAGTCTGGTTCAGCACAATCTCGAAGGTGAGCCCGCGATGCTCCTCGGCGGTCTCATTCGTGCAGCGAGCGCTGAACTGCCCGCCACGAAACACCTCGTCGTCAACGACATACCCCAGCGCCCACGGATCGGCTCCGTCCACGGTACCGTTCTCGTGGGTCTCAATGTCGCCGGCCTGGATGAGTTGCTCCCCACGGGCGGCCCCGACGCTCAGAACCTTCTTCGCGATCTCGCTCTGGGCCAGAAGCAGCGACGCGGGTGAAAGCAAGAGCAGAGCAATGGTAGCAGCCCTCATGGAGTCACACTCCTTTGAGGCTATTTGAGGCCGAGGTCTACGCCGTGGGTGCGCTCGGCCTGTGACACGAGCACGTAGATCGGTCGGAGGGAGAAGCGTGCGTCAGGCGTCGCGTCCTTTACCAAAGGCGCCGCCATCGCGGCAATTGTGCCGGCGTGAGGCACGGAGAAAACGGGTGGCGCAACGCGGGCCAGGTCGCCTAGAATCTCGTGGATGGCCGCCTCATGCCGCGCGCAGCCGTCCATTCCTCAGCAGACAGTACACTGGTCTCGTGGATCGGAACCAGTCCCGCGCCGCCGACAGGCCCGTAGGTGGTGGAGTACACGTCGGCTTTCCGGGCGTGCTGGAGGATGCAGATCATCTCGACCCCGGCGATAGCGAAGGGCCATGCAAGGGCCTCATGGGTCGGGATCCCTACCAGAGGCAGTTCGAGAGCGTGGGCCATCGCCTTGACGGCCGCCACGCCGACCCGCAGACCTGTGAACGAGCCCGGGCCCAGAGACACCGCGAGGGCATCGAGCCCCGCGCCCGCCACGTCTTCGGTCTCAAGCACCCCCTGGACATGAGCCGGCAGGGACTCGGAGAGCGACATGCGGCCGGCGAAGTACCGCTCGCCCTGGAGCACGCCGTCCTCCACAACCGCCACGCTGCTGTGGGTCGCCGACGTCTCAATGCCCAGAATTCTCACTTGAAGGCCTCCCGCACGAGCCGCGCCGAGCGCTCGCCGCAGCCGGTGATCCGGACCTGCCGCCCCTCGCCGTCGGCGTATGACAGGGCAACATCAATCCGGTCCGCTCCGCCCACTCAATGGCCAGCACAGAGTACGCGAGGATGTCCTCCAGCCCTAGGTCCTCAAGTTCCTCGGGGGACTCGAGCCGGTACGCGTCCGCGTGACACAGGGCCGGGTCACCCGGATGCTGCCGGATCAGGATGAAGGTCGGGCTGGTCACGTTCGCCTGCAGGCCCATGCCCTTCGCCAGGCCCTGCACGAAGCAG
Organism: Candidatus Zipacnadia bacterium; assembly: GCA_029821745.1. Lineage (GTDB taxonomy): Bacteria > Armatimonadota > Zipacnadia > Zipacnadales > JABUFB01 > JALGSS01. Next base: position 9,446 of record JALGSS010000114.1, on the reverse strand, counting down.
GTCTTCCCGGCTCCGAGTTCGCCGGACAGTGCGACGACATCGCCTGCCCGCAGGCAGACCCCGAGGCGCGCGGCAATGTCCCGCGTCGCGTCCGGCGACCCGGAGGTGAGGATAATCTCAATCTGACGCTCAGTGGTCTCTGACAATGGTCCGATGGTGGCTCACTTGACCGAGGGCGCGAAGTGCGAAGCACTGGTCCCGAGAGTAAGGGACCAGTGCCACGCAGCATTCGCAGAGACAGGCCGTCTAAGGGCTAGCCAGTCGCCTTCTTGATGCGCGCCTCGACCTCGGTATAGAAGTTGTCCATGAAGCTCTTGACGTAGCCGGCAGGGCCGAGATCCGGATCGTTGATGAGCGGCGTCAAGTCCATGCCGAAGTTGATCATCTCGAAGACATCGACCCCGTGGGACTCCCAGTACGTGGCATGGGCGCGCCGCCGACCCATGGTCGCGATGTCATAGCGCTTGCCTCCGCAGACCTGCGAGTCCATGACCCCGAGCAGCGCCGCCTGCAGGTTCTCGTGGCTCGTGCAGTCGAGAACGATCTTGTCGCCGTCGTTCATCCAGTCCAGATCGCGCCATACCTCGCACCCGATGACCTGCTTCGGCCTGGCCTCTGCCGGGAGCATCCGGCACGCGTTGACGACGGCCATGGTCACCGCAACATGAGTGTCGTGCTTGTCGGCGAGGTTATGGGTGTAGATCCGCTCGGGGCGCGACTTGTCGATGAGTTCGGCAAGCTCTTCGGTCGGGGCCATGTTGGACGGGTCCTTCAGCGCCGAACTCCCGTAGTGCATCAGCGCCTGGTAGCCGTACTCGCCGATGTACGCCGCCTTCTTTTGCTCCTTGGCGCGCACATCGACCAACATGTCGTCGGTGTACTCTTCGTACAGGTCCGCCCGAGGCGCTCCCGCGCCGTTGGTCATGATGACCCCGGCGAACCACTTGTCGTCGTTCTGGAAGCACTCGATGATGCCCGAATAGGACATGATCTCCAGATCGTCCTGGTGCGCCGAGATTCCCATGTAGGTGGTGCGGCTGAGGGCCACGTCATCCGCAACGCCGTCCGGCACGAAGAACTGAGCGCCTGGGGTCTTGAATTGCACAGAAACCATCCCTTTTCGATGAACGATGTGCGGCAGAAGCCGCTGCCGTCTGTAGGGCGGGGGTTCATCCCCCGCCGCCTTTGCTTTGTCTGTCAGGCGTGGGGTTCATCCCCCGCCGCCTTTGCTCGCCGTCTTCCCTCACAGGCGCGCCATCTCGCCTTGCCAGGCCCAATCCTCAGGCCTCAAACAGAGGCCGGCTCGGACGGGGTTGTTGCGCACGTACCACCAATTCTGCTCGTAGGACTCCCCATCCCGCAGGAGGTGGTCGAAGAACTCCCGTTGCCACAGCCTGCCCTGCCACCCGGCTTCCCAAGAACGTCGAGTGCTCTCTTGCTTGAATCCGCCCACGAAACGGCTCAGATCGGCGGCGTCGCCCGGTGCGCAGAAGAAGTGGATATGGTCCGGCATCAGCACGTACTTCCCGACGTGCCACCCCCGCATCTCCGCCGTGTGCCGGAGGGCCCGCGTTACGACATCTGCAAGCGGCCGACCGACGAGAATCTGCTGACGCCTGATGGTACAGACCGTGATGAAGTACACTTGCGCCTCAACCGTAATGCGCGGCAGACGCTTGAGGTGCTTTCTGACAGGTCGCTCCGGCATCAGCGCATGCCACCTCGCCCGAGGCATGGCGCCCTGTACGGACAAGCGCTCAAAGCGGCGGGGGATGAACCCCCGCCCTACAACAACGATACTCGACACCGGCGGGGGATGAACCCCCGCGCCGCAACGCCAAGGCTCAACGCCGGCGGGGGATGAACCCCCGCCCTACAACACCGGCAGGCTGGCCGCGGCGATGGCCTGCCCGACGCGGCGCAGCTTCTCGTTCGGCAACATGCACTCCATCTTCTCGGACACTTCGGGGAACTCGTCGGCCAGGATCTTCTGCGCGAGGTCGAGGATCATGTCGCCGCCGGGGCCCGTAGTGACGCGGCCCAGGATCAGCATCTTCTCGATGTCGTAGAAGTCAGCATAGTGCGCGATCGTGTACCCGAGACACAACCCGATGCTCTCGTATATCTTCGCCACCGTCTCGTTGCCCTCGAGCATCCACGCTTGCACGTCCTCGAGCCGCTCCGGAACCGAACGCTCCGGGTCGAACTCCAGGCCGCCGTTGGCAGCCAGGCGCATGACGCCCTGCTGGCAGAAGTACTGGACGCCGCAGCCGATGTCGCCGGACCACTCGTCCTCAGGCGCTTCCGGGGCGTAGTCGACAGGAGCGAAGGCGAGCTCGTTGAGCCAGCCGGTGATGTTCCCGTCGGGGGTCACGTAGCCCGCGGCTTCGCTGGAGCCCATTGCCACGCCGAGGACGGCATTGGCCTCAAGCGACATCGAGCCGGCAAGCGCAGTGACCTCGCCGTCGTTGACAACATCCAGCGTCACGCCGAACTCATCGGCGAGATGCTCGAACACCGGCTTAATGTGGGCTTCGAAGTCATCCTTCGGGACGCTACGGAACAGCGACGCGACCATCGCACGGTTATTGATGTAGACGCCGGCAGAGCTGCCACCGATGGCGTCGACACGCGGCAAGTGCTCGATCGCACGCTGGATGGAGTGCTTGATGCCCTCATAGTGGTAATGCCAGTCGGTAGCATCCTTGGGGTCCCAGGGGATCTCTTCGGTGAAGACGTCTTCCCCATCAATGACTGCACTCGTCTTGCGGTCGCTGGCCCCAAGGTCGAAGCCTACGCGGCAGCCCGCCAGGTGGCGTCCGAGCGGAGCAGTCGCTTCGCTCGTACTTGGCACACTCTCGGCGTCCGTGATCTCGACGGTGAACGGCTTCTCATACACGGTCTCGCCCATGAACTCATAGTCGAAGGCGCGCTCGCCGCTGGGCGAATAGACCTGCTTGATGTACTCGCCGATCTCCTTCGGTCCGCCGATCGTGACCTTCCAGCCTCCGCGCTGCCACAACAGGAACTTGACCAGGCGCTCAGCATACGTCAGGTTGGCCTCGGCCAGTTCGGCATCCGAGGCGAAGGCCTTGGTCTCGAAGGTCGACACGGAACCGTCACCGCGCTCCACGGCGATGCGCAGGGGTACCGCCTTGCCGGACTCCTCAACGGCCTTCAGGAAGGCGCGGTTCCCGAGAACCGCGGGGCGGAATTCGGGGTGCAGCGGGGGCACGGCGGTGGGCTTGACGAGCAGCAGGGGGTGTCGCATAGGAGCATAATTCCTTTCCACCAAACCCCTTTGAAGGGGCTCTTGATCACTCGTTCAACACTACAAGATGGCCTCCCCAGAGTCAACCCCGCACACGGCCGGCTTTGAGGGTACGTAGAAACCCATGTTTGCACAAATTTTTTCCCACCATTACTTATGTTTTAGGAGGTCACCGGAACAATCACGAGGAATGGGAAAGTTTCCTTGATGCACTTGTACAGACGCGTCTGATGTCGGACAACCGGAAAGAGCGACGATGACCGACGACAACGCCCGTAACGCCAGTGGGCCTCCACAGACGTCAACAACCAATAGCCTGCTCTGTGCGGCCATTGAGCTTCTCAGACAGGGGGGCGCGCTGCAGGAGATGAGGACAGACGGCAGCACGGTCTACCAGCACAGTTGGGGGGTCGCCCTGCTGGCTATGGAGTTGTTTGACTACTCAGACCTGGCAACTGTGTCTGCAGGCCTCCTGCACGACGCCGTCGAGCGGGACATCGCGGACCTCGGCCAGATCGAGGCAGGTTGCGGGAGAAGAACCGCCGAACTGGTGGCCGGCCTCACGCGGCACCCCGCTCAGCCACTCCCCGACTACCTTGACCAGATCGCCAAGGCGGGTAGAGCGGCCGTCGAGCTCAAGATCTGCGACCGTCTGGACAGCCTGCAGCATGCGCGCGACCGCCCCCCGGAGGCCAGAGACAGCCTCTTCGCCACGACTCGCGACCTCTACCTGCCCTTCGCCAGGAAACGCTCGCCCGTTGGGTACTCGGCGCTCACGGAAGCCCTGGCGAAGACAGATACCTACTCGTCTTGAAGCGCGGCGAGAAGATCGGCGATGATGTCGGACATCTCACGCGTCGGCCGGTCATCGCCCTGCGGCAGTTCGGGCATGGCTGCGAGGCTCTCGGCGGGCATCGCGGCCTCCTCAGCCGGAGTGGCCAGGTCGGTGACAACTTTCGAGATGGGCTGCCGCAAGTCTGAGAAGACGTCCATGACCGGTTTGTTCGCGTCGATGACCACGAAGCTGTACTCCTCGACCATCTTCTTGAAGACCTCGAGCAGCGCGCTCTGGTGCTGAACGAAGCAGTCGTAGCGGCTGTCACCGTGGCAGTAGTCGGCGCCGGACTCCCAGTAGTCGAACCCGCCGGCCGCGAGGACGCGGGGCAGCAGGGCCTCCAGATCGGCCGTCAGGTACAGGATCAAGTCGGGGATGACCGCGAAGCCGTAGACGCGCCGCACCCACTGGGGATCATTCCCGCGGACGATCGCCCGGGCCATCAGCGTGTAGATGTAGCGGTCGGTTAGGACAACGCAACCCGCACGCAGAGCCGGTATCATCTCGTTTTCCAGCCGGTCGGCGAAGTCCGTCGCGTAGTACAGCGCCTGCGTCGTCGGGTCCAGAGTGTGGCCGTCTTTGGCCCTCTGCAGGTCCCGCCCGGCCAGATTCGACCGTGTCAGACCCGTGTCGAAGACCGCGACCCCGGAGCTTTCCAGCCAGTTCTTGATCATCTGGATCTGGGTCGATCGGCCAACGCCGTCGGTCCCCTCCAGCACGATCAGCTTGCCCGGGATATGGTCCGACGGCATGGTGGGCATGGGATGCCAGTAGCTTCGCAGCATCGCTACGCACCTTCCTTTGAATCCAGAGACCTGGCGCGCCGCCGCGCACCCTCCGGCTGCATCAAGACATTCTCCAGGTGGGGCCGTACAATCTCGCGGACCTGCTCCTGCTGTTCGGCGATGGACAGGGTCGCGTCGATCACGTGCAGGCCGAACTCTTCTACCATCTTGTCGTATTCCTTGAGTATCCGCGCCTGGAACAGCTCGAAGGACTTGTACGGGTCGTCGCTCAGGTCGAGGTCCATACCCGCCTCGTACCATTTGAGCTCCGGGCGACCGGACAGGATTCTCTCCAGAGCGACTTCCAGCGGCACTCGGAAGTAGAACCCCACAGTTGGCTCCACGGCGAATGAGTACAGCTCCCGCACCCATTCGGGGTGGCAACCTCTGGCCACGTCGCGGCCGAAGGCCGTGTAGGCATACCGGTCGGCCAGGACCACCGCGCCCGCCTTCAGGGGCGGCAGGATGTTCTGATCATTCCGGTCTGCAAAGTCCGTGGCATGGATCAGGCTGAATGTGGTCGGCGTCAGCAGGTGCTTGCGCTTGCCGCGCCGCGTCGTCTGCTTCACGAGCGGCGAAGAATTCCACTCGGAGAAGAATACCGAGTACTTCTCGCTCATCAACCACTTGAACAGCAGCGAAATCTGCGTACTTTTCCCAGACCCATCAATGCCTTCCACTATGAACAGCTTGCCGGGAAGGTCTGTGTTCGGGCGCATAGCCATCACCCTCGTTGACTCGCTTCACTAGATCGCAACATTGTAGCCGAATCAGGGCCCGCCAACAAGCGGCAAGCCCTCCATGCTCACAAGCCCTCCATGCGCCCCCGGGATGCGCGGCCCGTTCAGCGCTCCGTTCTGCCGATGCCCTGGGGGCTCCCGCCGATGATCTTGCGGGCGAGCCAGCTACTGATGGTGTCAATCGCGTCGACCGGGCACACTTCCTGGCAGCAGAAGCACTCGATGCACTTATCCCTGTTGATAACCGCGTGGCCCCCGATCTCAATGGCCTCCCCCGGACAGATCCCAGCGCAAGCGCCGCAGCGTATGCACAGCTCCGGATCCACCTGAGGCCGCACCCACACCATGCCCTCGAGGAGCCTGCCCACCAGCCGGGGGAACCCGCGACGAACGCCGCCCGGCGGGCGTTTCAGGGCCACACGGAAGTCCGCCGGATTGTCTCCCGCGATCTCGATGTGGTCCAGGCGACACTCGCCAAGGCCCTTCTCCGCCGCCGCCGTGGTCACACGCACCTCGTCAGGACCATGCCCGGTCATGTCCTGCGCCACCGCGTCGAGCGCCACCGCGTCCTCCGAGGCGAGGATGGCGCCGATCTGCTTCGGCTCGCCCCGGCTCGGGCCCTTGCCCTCCATGCCCACCACTGCGTCCATCAGGTTCACCTGTGGCACACACGCCGAGAACGTGTCGGCGATGGCTTCACCGAAGGCATTGAAGGTCCCGAGCATGTGAATGCGGATGCGCTCCCGTGGGGCCACAGCGCCGAACATGTTCTTGATCGCCCCGGTGAGCAGCGTCTGCTGGTGCGTCTTGCACTTGGGCAGGTTGATGACAAGGTCGGCATCCAGCGCTGTGTTGGCGATCAGCACCTCGGGAATCCGTAGCGGATGGGGCACCGGCACGGAGCGGTACCCGCCATGCTTAAGCAGGGCGAACTCCACGTCGAGGTCCTCGCAGGCCTGGGCGATCCCGGCCCCGGCGAACAACTGCGTCGCGTCCGACACCAGCGCGTAGCCCGGCTCGTCGCCGATCACCACACTGCAGCCGGCCTCGCAGCAGACCTCTGCCACGGCCCGCACCACTGTCGGGTGGGTGCAGATCGCCGTCTGGGCCGGGCGCGCATTGATCATGTTCGGTTTCAGCAGCACCCGAGCGCCGGCCTTCAGGCCGTCAGCCAGCGCGGGCATCCCCGACAGGACCTCGCGGACCACGCGGGACACCAGCGGTTGATCGTAACTGTCACAGGCTTTCAGTCGGACTTCGGACATGGCATCACTGTTTTGTGGGTGGGCCGGTCACCGGCCTCACGGTTCGTTGGGTGAGGGGCCGGCTTGAGACGGAGTCAACCGCTGCTCACCGTCGCGGACAGCTTGCTCGTCGGCCCGTCGGGAGGCCGCACGGTGACGGTTCTCCCATCGGCGAGTCTGGCGACGACGGTATCGTCGCCGACACTCTCGACTGCGGAGACGAGGGGGGCCTGTCCACTCTTCAGTGGGACCAGCAGAGTCACGAAGCGCACCGTACCCGCCCCAGACTTCATGTGCTGCACGGTGGTCGCCGGCACCGGGTTCTTCAACACCTTCCAACCCATTAGTTCCGGTTCTGTCTGGGCGCTCGTACTCCTGACGGTCAGGCCATCGCTCAGCAAGGGCACGACCTGGAGGTTCGCGACATCGGGGTCTTCCGTGACCGCCCAGCGCCCGTCATCCTGCAAGCGGACGGCCGTGCTGTCCAGGTGCCAGCGCACATCATACTCATGCGCCGCGCCGTCCATGCTCTCCAGCGTATCCGCCACAATGAAGAGGTCGGGCTTCAGGAAAAGCACTTGGCGGAAGTGAGTGGCCGGACGGCCCCAGCCCTGCTTGAAGTTGCCGCCCTTCTTGTAGGGATACGAGTCCGAGGCACCCGGGAGGCCGTACGGGCCCTCGTAGACCCCTGCCGCGAAGTCGCGGGACGCATCGCTCTCCCACTCAACGTCGGACACGGGCTGGTAGGGCATCTTCGTCGGCGATGGGTTCTGGTACCAGGGCCGCCTCTGGGGCCGGTTGTCCACCAGCACCGTGTTGTGCGAGAAAGTGTCGGTGCAGTAGTTGCCGTGGGGCGTGTCGGAGTAGTCCCGCCTACCGGGGTCGAACAGAATCTGTCTGCCGTACGCCCACACCACGACATTCAGCTTGTCCTGGTGGGCGTGGCGGTACCCTACCGGGCCGAAGTCGAAGCTCAGGTAGTTGGCGTCCCGCTCCCAGCCGGAACGCATCGCCCCGGCACCCGCATGTGGGAGTATGCAGGAGGTGTACTCCGGCGCGCGCCCTTCAGCGCCATCGCTCGCGATCCACCGGAAGTCTTCGCGCTCGGGGAACCGGTCGCGGGCTGCCTGTAGCTGCTTCACCGCGTCCACGGGAGCGTTGTCATTGTACGCGGGCAAGGTCCGGTCGGGGGCCATCAGCTTCACATAGTACGCGTAGGGCCCTTCGCACTTGGCCAGCAGTTCGCCGATCCCGTCCTCGTTCTCGCGCCCCACGGTCTTCGCCAGGTCATACATCCGCAGGTAGTTCGAGAAGAACTGGTGGTAGCCGGGGCAAAGTTCGATGCTCGACCCATCCGGCAGATACCCGCGATCCATGTCCGAGACAGCTATCTGCGCCGCGTGCCGACGCCAGTCAGCAGCCTCCTTGAGCTCCGGATACAGAACGCCTGAGGCGTACAGCCCGGCCATCTCGAAGGTGAGCCAGTTCGACGTCTGCGAATGGTTGGCGCGCAGGTGCCGTGTCTGCTCGATCGTTGATTTCAGAAACAGCGCCATATCATCTGCCGTGAAGGTCGGCGAGAGCAGGAAGTAGTTGAAGGCGTGGGGCCACCCCGTCCGCATATGTATGCCGACGGTCATGGTGGCCCAGTAGCCCGGGTCGGATAGTGGCGGGCACTGTTTCACCCAACTCCGCAGAAGCTTCACCCACATGGTGGCCGCTGGATGCTCCTCGCCTGAGTGCCAGTAGGCGCGGCCCAGAGACTCCCAGAAGTACATCCGCCCCCAGTTCGCGTGGCTCGCGTTGCCAAGCCAGTCCAACTCGCCATTGGGGAGCCATCGGCTCTCGTCGAACCCGCCCGTCCGGTCGGCGATCTGCTGAGCCATTGCGAGGCACTTCGCCCCGTACGCGACGTTGCGGTCCACTTGATGGGGATCGAACCACCAGTGCTTGTCCTCGCGCGTGCGGAAGTAGGTGGCGAGTTCCTGCTTCGCTCGCGTGAAGTCGCCGGCCTCCACGGCCTGCTTCACTTCGGTCAGTCCTGGGAGCTCAAGGTCGAAGGCGGCGAACAACTGCGCATCAGTCTCGACGCGCTCCACCTGCGGCTGGGCCCCGGCAGACATCCCGCCGGCGACGAGCAGGCACGCGGCGATCAGCGGAACGATGGGTGTCATTGGTGCCTGCCTTCCTGGCTTCTCGAGTTCATCGGCGTGAACGGACATAGTGCTCCCAGTCAATGGACAACCCAGTGGGTGGCGTTACCGAGTCAGCAGATCATACAGGGCGGGGATGGAGTCGAGGAAGTTGCCTCTCACCATCAGGCCGCAGCCGCCGAAGGCCTCAGGAATGCGCGACACGATGCTCTTCATATCGCGGAAGTAGAAACCGGCCTGAGAGGGGTGGATGTCAGCGTCCCAGTCGGCGGCGCGCAGGTCGAAGTTCGCGGTGATGAGCCCGGTCGCGGGATGGCCGATGTTGGCGGCCATGGAGACCGTTTTCAGCAGCACTTCGGGCCCCGTGACAGCCGAGCCCACGTTCAGCACCACGCCGCCGCCGCCGAGCTTGGCCACC
>JALGSS010001058.1 GCA_029821745.1 Candidatus Zipacnadia bacterium | reverse complement strand
TAGTTAACACGCAGTGTTCGACGCCTGCGCTGCAAAACCCTTCCCTGTCTACAGTCTCGCTTCATTCCCACCAAAGCGGGTCGATGTCGGCGAAAGGTGTATCGCGTGCCGAAATCCGCTCGAAACGCGCCCGTTCATCGGCGCTCACCGTTCCGCCGGCGGCGAAGCGCCGGGTGAGATCGCCGATGAACTTGAAGTCGTCGAAATGGAACCGCAATCTCTGGCAGCCGTAGTCATGGGCCGACCAAGTGGTGATCAGGAACTGCCAGTCCGACGCCTGCATCAGCATCAGTTCTCGCGCGGCTTGCTTCAGGAGGCGCTGGACGGTCTTGTCGGCGCTCCTGCCGTGCTCTCCGACGAGCGCGCGGTAGTCCTTCTCCGTGTCGTAAATGAGGTGCCAGGTCCAGGCGGTCTCCTCGTTCATCCAGACGTGATGGCCGCCTCCGGCGCCCCACGATCCCTCAGGGAGTGTGACGGCCCGGTCGGGCGAATGGTTCCCGAGGTAGTCCGATGCTTTCATGACGGCGATGTCCGGGTCCAGGTTCATCCAGCGCAGAGCTTTGGTCATCCACCGCGGGCCCTCGTGCCACCAGTGGCCGAACAGCTCTGCATCGAAGGGCGCGCACACCACGGGCATTTCACCCTCCGGTTGCGCCCGCCTCAGCTTGTCCCTGACCAGCCACAGGAAGTGCCCGGCATGCTGGTGCAGACGTTCATCGGCCCATTGCGGTTCATAGGGCGCCTTAGCGGCGAGGTCATTGCGGTCGTCGGTCACGCGCCAGTACCGCAGATCGCCCGGCTGATGCTTCTTGTGGAACTCCAGGTAGTTGTAGTCGCCCGGGTAGCCATGCCAGCCACTCCAGACCTGCTGGCTGGTCTCCGGATCGCGCACCAGAACCGCCACCGGCGGATGGTCCTCGAACCGACCGCCGACGAAGTACGGGCGATAGGGCGTGTTCGGCCCGTCGTACCGCGAGGCCTCGCGAACATGTCGGATGTGGCTCCACGCCTTGCCGAGGGTGTCCTCACGGCTCACGTTGACCGGCAGCGGATGGCCCCCGCCGAGCATGTGGGTGTCGACCACGAAGTAGTCGAACCCGTTCTCGCCCAGAAATTCCTCGATGCCCTTGCGCAGACGCGGCGTCTCCGGGTAGCCGATGATCGGTGGCGGAGCCCACTCAGCACGGGGCCGGTACGCGCACTCGGGCAGCCAGATGCCCCGCGGGCGGCGCTCAAAATGGCGCTCGTACGTCCGAACCGCCTGCTTGATCTGGGCCTTGATGCTCGCGTCCTCGTGCAGCAGCGGGAAGTAGCCGTGAGTCGCCCCGCAGGTCATGATCTCGATGTGCCCGGCGTCCTGCAGGCGGCGGAATGCAGCCACCAGGTCGCGATCATAGCCCTCGACGAAGGCCTCCAGGAGCGCTCGGTAGCGTTCCTTCCATTGCTCGGCGAGGTAGGAGAGGTGATCGTCCCCGTGCTGGGCGAACTCCTGCGAGTCCAGGTGGGCCCTATGGGACTTCTCACCCAGATACGTCTGGAACCACTGCCGGAAGCGCTCGTCGGAGAGCTGCTCGATCGTGATCGGGCTCAGGCTGATCGTGATGTTCGCCGAGATGCCCTCTGCGGCCAACTCCTCAATGCACCAGAGCAGAGGAATGTACGTCTCCGCCGCGGCCTCGTAGAGCATATTGGCATAGGGGATATGCCCGTGGAGGATCATGACGAATGCGCCGAGGGGCTGTTTCATGGGGACAGGGCCTCAAATCCGGGTTGATTGAGTGGCGGGTGGGAAAGCAATTTCTCGCGGCGGGTGGCTCAGATACAGGGGACGCTCTTCAGGGCTGTGTCGAGAAAGCTAAGGGTGCATGGCCGTGGGGTGTCACGTCGTGTGTGACGGGGCCCCACGGGGCCTGTAAGACGCCTTGCACGGGGCCCCGTCGCACACGACGCGACACCCCGTGCCCATGATTGCCTTTCTTCAACACAACCCAAGTCGCGTCCCTACGCGCGGCAAACAGCAATGACCGGCTGCCACTGGCACGCCCCGTGCCAGTGCGTCGTCAGGGACCTCATCTACCGCCGATTGTGCGGCATCGGCACCCCACGGCTAACGTATCTAGCTGCGGGGTGGTCACGTCGTACAGTGACCGGGGCCCCGCAGACAGTTGGCCCTTTCTCAACACAAGCCGAGCGGCGTTCGGCGCACCACGTCAGGCGACCGTGGGAGCGGGCTTGCCCGCGACGCCGTGCCCCTGGGTCTTTGAGCCCCGGAGGCGGCTCACGGCGACGGCCCAGGCCGGATACTTCGACGCGACACGACTGCGTCTC
>JALGSS010001057.1 GCA_029821745.1 Candidatus Zipacnadia bacterium | reverse complement strand
GGTGAAGCTCGCGACGCGGATGCACTCCCGCCCGCGCATGGTGGTCCGAGCCTATGCCACGCGGCGCTTCCGGGGAAACCTGCTGGACCTGTTCGAGCCCGGGTTCGCCCCGGCCTTCGCGCCCTTCATCATCGACAACGAACGCTTCCCCGAGGATTGGTTCGAGCGCACCAGCGCCTGCGACAAACAGTGCCACCGGTGTGGCTACTGCGACTCCGTTCTGGCGCAGGTACTGACCAAGATGGACTTCTGAGCCCTTCAGCGTGATGACAGCGCATGTGCGGCGGAAGGGCTGCGAGAGCCTACTCGCCGAGGACCTTGATGATCACCCGCTTGCGGCGGCGACCGTCAAACTCGGCGTAGTAGATCTGCTGCCAGGGCCCCAGGTCCATGTCGCCTTCAGTGACGGGAACGATGACCTGGTGGTGGCACAGGATGCTCTTCAAATGCGCGTCCCCGTTGTCTTCTCCCGTGCGATGGACGATGACCTGGTGGTGGCACAGGATGCTCTTCAAATGCGCGTCCCCGTTGTCTTCTCCCGTGCGATGGTGGTGGTAGTCGGGGCCGAAGGGGGCCAGGCGGTCCAGCATGTCGTCGATGTCCTCGATGATTCCGGACTCGGCGTCATTCACATAGATTCCCGCCGTGATGTGCATAGCGGAGACGAGAATCATGCCCTCCTGAATGCCACTCTCCTCCAGCGCCTCTTGCACCTCTCGGGTGATGTTGATGTATTCCCTGCGGTCTTGCGTGTTGAACCACAGATACTTGACGTGGGACTTCATGGGCTTCCTCCCGGTCTCGGGCTGACGTGTGCCATGGGTATTCGCCGGGGAGCCGTGTGATCCTGCCCGCAGCGTCTGGGGAAGGACTGGTCCGGCGGCTCGGCGAAGTGGTCGCGGCAGAGGGAACACCCAGCGCGGAGGGACCTGTCCTCCGCCGTCGATCTTCAGGAGAGAGAACCATGTCCAACAGCGGGAAGGCAGTGCGCATCGGGGTCTTCGGTGCCGGCAGAGGCCGGAGCTTCGCCACCCAGGCCGCGGCGATGGACGGTGTGGAGTTCGTCGCGATGTGTGACCAGCGCGAGCAGGCGCTGACCGACTTCGCCTCGCAGTATAGCGATGTGACCACGTACACCGACTACGACAAGTTCCTTGAGCATGACATGGACGCGGTGGTGCTGGCGAACTACGCGACGGAGCATGCGCCGGCGGCCATCAGAGCGCTCCGCGCCGGGAAGCATGTGCAAAGCGAGAGCATCGCCATCAAGACGATGGCCGAGGGTGTGGAACTGGTCCGCACGGTCGAGGACACCGGCTTGATCTACATGTATGCCGAGAACTACCCGTACTCGAACGTGATCCAGGAGATGCGATACCTGTATGAGAAGGGCGAGATCGGGGAGTTCAAGTACGGTGAGGGTGAGTACGTGCACCCGGTGGACAAGCGGACGAAGATCTCTCTATCCCCGACGTGGGACCACTGGCGCAACTGGATCCCGTCCACCTACTACTGCACCCACTCGATGGGCCCGGTGATGTACGTGACGCGGACGCGCCCGGTGAAGGTGAACGGGTTCATCGTCCCTCACGACTACGACAACCCCGCGATGGCCGAGACAGCTTCCCGCCGCGATACCGCCGGGATCCTCATGTGCCAGATGGATAACGGCGCGTATGCGAAGATCATGATGGGGAGCCTGAAGTGCCACTACACATGGTGCCGGATCTACGGGAACAAGGGTGAATTCGAGACGCTGCGACACGGCGGCGGGAACATGATCAAAGTGCACAAAGAACCGTGGGACAAGAAGCCGGGCGAACCCAGCGACATGATCTACGCGCCGGAGTTCCGGCAGTTTCACGAGGAGGCCGTGCGGGCCGGCCATGGCGGTGGCGACTTCTTCATGCTCATCGAGTTCGCGAACGCGATCCGCACAGGTGAGCCGCCATATCTGGACGTCTACACCGGCCTGCAGATGAGTTGCATCGGGATTCTGGCCCATCGCAGCGCGCTGAACAACAACCAAACCTTCGATGTCCCGAGCTTCAAGGACGCGGAGGAGCTCAAGATCTGGGAGAACGACCACTACTCGTGCGACCCGAGCGCCCCGGAGGAATACCGTCTGCCGCCGAGCGTCCTGGGCGAGATTGAGAAGGCTCCTGGTGTGCGCGAGGAGTTCGACAAGCTGGCGCGTGAGATCCGACCGGACTGGTATGACTAGTACTTGCTTGCATAAGTTAGCCTTATAATGTATACTGGCTGCATGGCCAGGAAACCTACGCCCATCGAGTTGTCCGAGGCAGAGCAGGCGACCCTTGAGAGTTGGGTG
>JALGSS010001056.1 GCA_029821745.1 Candidatus Zipacnadia bacterium | reverse complement strand
CGAGGAGATGGCGATGCTTGAACGCTTCGGCGTATCGATGGACGCGGAACTGCTCGCGCGGTTTGATGCGCGGATTCGCGAGGCCGGCTATACCAACCGGTCGGAGGCGATCCGCGATATGACTCGGGACTTCCTGGTCCGGGATGACTGGGCGTCTGACGATACACAGGTCGTGGGTACGGTCACGCTGGTGTACGACCACCACACACGAGCACGAGGATCTGGTACGGTGCACCACCCATGTGCACCTGGACCACCACAACTGCCTGGAGGTCATCGTGATCGCCGGGAAGGCGGCGGAGGTGCGACGCCTGGCCGAGGGCCTGATCAGCATCCGCGGAGTGAAGCACGGTGAGCTCACCTGCACCACCACTGGCAGGGAACTGTAGCTGCGAGCCGCAGCTTGCCGAATCAAGTGCCACCGCAGGTACAAACCCGGGAACGGAGAGAGCACACCCATGACCAGACAGGAAGCCAAGTGGCGCACGCGGCGCATCATTATGAACAATGACGGCAACGACTGCTGGAGCCACGATGATGGGGCCGACGGAGGCGCCGGGGAGAAGACGGTCGAGAACTTCCTGGCCAAGCGGACACGCCCCCTCGTGGGCTCCCAGGTAGATTCGGTCTTCTACTGCACCGGCGTCGTGAACTCATACACGCATCACAGCGAAGAGACGGAACTGCGGGCGTGTGCCGACCGGGGAGCGAGTGATTGGGCCCACGAGCTCAAGGCCCTCACGGGCAGAGACTCGTTGGAGATCATGGCGGATTACTGCCATGAACAGGGCTGGGAAGTCTTCTGGTCGATGCGGATGAACGACACGCACGACTCGGGCGACGAGGCGCTGCTGACCGAGTGGAAGCGCACGCATCCCGAGCTGCTGATGGGCAAGTTCGGCGACCGGTTCCCGCACGGAGGCAATCGGTGGTCGGCGATGGACTACGAAATGCCCCTTGTGCGGGAGAAGGTGCTCGCAATCCTGCGGGATGTCGCGACCCGGTACGATGTGGACGGGCTGGAGTTGGACTTCTTCCGGCATCCGGTGTGCTTCCGGCCCCAGATGACCGGTGAGCCCGTCACCCAGGCCCAGTGCGACCTGATGACCGATCTCTTCCGGCAGATCAGGGCGATGACCGAGGAAGTCGCCGCAAGGCGCCGGCGGCCGATGCTCATCGCCGTGCGCGTGCCCGATTCGGTCCGCTACGCGAAGGCCATCGGCCTGGACGTTGAGCAATGGCTGCGGGACGATCTCGTGGACATCGTGACCGGCGGCGGCTACTACCACCTGGAGCCGTGGGAAAACCTGGTGGCCCTCGGCAATACCTACGGGGTACCGGTATACGCGGGTCTGAGCGCGTCTAGGGTCGTTGATCCGACCAACCCCGGCGGCCAGGCCCCCATTGGGCGGTGGCGCGGCGAAGCGTGGACGGCTTGGCAAGCCGGCATCAGCGGCATCTACACCTTCAACCGGTTCAACCCACGTGACCCGATCTTCCGAGAGCTTGGCAGCCCGGACACGCTGGCAGGCAAGGACCGGACTGATGAGTTCAACCCGGGTGGCAACCTGGACTACTGGCTGAAGGGCGGAGCGAAGCTCGTCGTGGAGCCCTGACGAGTCGTCGTGGGATGCACCGGCCGCCCGGTCAGTCCCGCTCAATGACCGCGATCTGGTTGGGCTGCAGTTCGACTCGCAGACGCTTGGCGCCGTCGATGGTGACCGGCTCGGAGCGCGTCAGCCTGCCGGCTTCGTCGAAGATGCGTAGAGTCGCTCGGACGGTCTCGCCGGGCCACGCGTAACTGCCTGAGTGAAGGGTCACGATGCGCTCCTTGGCGAGTATGTATCCGTGGTGCAGCTCGACCGGCGTCAGTGGGTACAGGTGCGGCGATGCATCGTACTCATAGTCGCGGCGCGTGCCGACGAGAAGCGTCGCCATGCGAAGGGCCCTCGTCACGTTCGTGAATTCGCGGTTGCTGCTGGCATAGCCCAGCGGTGTGTCCAGGAGGCCCTGGTAGGCCCAGTAGTCGTTGTGCTGGATCTCCACCATCCGCTGGAC
>JALGSS010001055.1 GCA_029821745.1 Candidatus Zipacnadia bacterium | reverse complement strand
GCGCTTCGTCTCGGGGTGCCGGCGGATAGTGAACTTCGTCATCCCGCCGTAGAAGTCGATCACCCGGTCGAAGCTCAGGCTCGTGCCGTCCTCGGCGATCCCCAGCACCATGGCTTTGCGGTAATGGGGCGCAACGTGATACCGCAGGATGTTCAGCATGCGGCCCTGCGGATCCACGACCGCATTCCCTTCGAGGAAGCCCTGCTTTGACTCCGGAATATCCCAACCCTCCGGCAGCCAGGCCGTGTCATACGGCAGGGGCGCGCTCACGGTCCAATTTTCCGGGTCCGTGAGGTCTGCGTCCACGGGAACCGACAGGCAGACGGCCTCGAACCCGGCGGGCCAACCGCCCTTCCACAATTCGACGCAGGTCCAGAGCTTCCCCGCGTGCTCAATGACCGGCACGGGCGCCTTGTGGTAGGTCCCGGCGGCGACGGTTACCGGGGCCTCCCACGTCGCGCCCCCATCCGGGGAGTGATGCAGCAACATGTCGCCGCCTCCACGGCTGCAGGCCAGCAGATACAGCTCCCCGCGATGGGTGAACAGCTTCCCCCAGAAGGCATGGCGGACGTCCGATAGATGGGTCCACGTCTCGCCGTCATCGCTGGAGCCGAAGACACGAGTCAGGTTGTTGGTGCCTGCGCCGAACAGATCGTGGGCAGTCACAAGCGTGCCATCGTCCATGCGAGCGATGGTCGGGCTGCCGACATATTGTCCCGCGTCCGCGTAGGCTGTGTCGTCCTTGTGCAGGTAGTCCACAACGACGCCCGGGACTTCAGCGGGAGATACCAGCCGATCTGCGCTGGTTGCCAAAGGCTCCTCAGCGTCCTGGGAGTGGGCCGTGACCCGCAGGGAGTAGTCGGCGTGGTTCCACAGGCCGGTCATACAGGCAGATGTCTGGTCGCCGGGGACCGTCACAGTGGCCGCGCTGTCCCACGGCTCCTCGCGCAGCTTGACGGCCAGTGTGTAGCGCAGATCAGCGATGCCCTCTGCCTTCTCCGGGCGCAGCCAGTCCACCCTGACCTCGTGGTGTCCGGGAATGACTCGCGTGATGGTCAGCGTGGGCTCCACAGGCGCCTCGATCGAGTACTTGGCGAGCAGATATTGCTCCACCTGCTTCCTCGCGTCGTCGGGGAGCGCAGTCCTATATAGCAACAACTCGCACAGGTCGCCCTCCAGATGGCCCTCGGTGCCGCCGGGCAGGTCGCGTTTTCCCAGCCGGATCGGGTCCGTATTCGGTTGCTGTGGCTCCAGGCCCGTGAGCTCATCCACGAGCTTGCCGGCCCGATAGACGGAGAGGGAGTGCTTGGCGGCGTCGAAGACAGTGGTCAGGGCGGCGGGCTCGCCACGAGCGGCCATCGATGCAGAGGAGTAGCGGCCGCCGACGCCGAGGCCTGCATGGGGAGCGATGAACCAGGCGTCGGGCGTCAGGCCACCGGAACGGTCCTTCTTCTGTGCGATTCGGAAGCCGTCATGATACCGGAACACGCAGAAGGCCGTGAAGGCCTCACCCGCGTTGAGCTCGCCATGGTGCGGGATGGTCATCGAGGTCTGCAGGCCGTCAAAGCGCACGGCCGGCTGCCCGGCGATAGCCTCCTCCACCCAGGTGGGTGCTGTCGCGGCCTCAGACGTCGCATCGTGGCCCCGGCCGGACTGATCCTCCCACAACACCACGGGGTCGCCCTGGCGCTGAACGCCTGCGTCCGCTCGCAGCCAGAGAACCAAGTCGTCCGCAGGTGGCCTGAGGTCCTGGGGCCTGAGGTCCTGGGCTTCAAGACTGGTCACCATCATCGATAGGGCGGCGAGGACTATCAGGGCAGTTGGCATTGAGCATTCGGCCTCCGTGGATACGGACGGTCTCAGGGATGGCTCGCGGCAACGGGCTTCATCTCGACTGGCGGAACTACTCGTTATAGGCGCGGATCTCGAACACGTGGGCCGAGTCCGCGCCGTTGGTGGCCAGGATCGTGAGCCGCAGCTTCGACGCCGACAGCGTGTCGAACTTGTGGGCGCGGCGGCGCTGGAAGTTGCCCTTCACCTGCGCCACGGTCACCCAGTTCGCTCCGTCGAAGCACGAGACCTCGTAGTCGCGCACGCAC
>JALGSS010001054.1 GCA_029821745.1 Candidatus Zipacnadia bacterium | reverse complement strand
GACCACCTGGCCGAAGTGCCCGTAGCCGGTGAAGAACACGGGCCTCCGCTCGCGCTTGCCGGTTGTCGGCTCCACGGTATCAGCGACGAAATGGCCTCCCCGGATCTCCACGGGGCCGGTCACGTATCGCGGAACGAGTCTGGGCTCCGAGCGGCCGGACAGGTAGCCTCGCAGTTGCCCGGCCGTGTCGCCGAGGACTCCATCAAGGACTTCGGCGACGTGCTCCGCGCGAGACGTGCGGTCGTGGTCCAGGTCGTCGATGATATACGGGAGGAATGTCTCGGCAGTCGTGAGCGCGACGCGCTCGTAGTCGGTGGCGATCTTGCGTGCCTCCGCTTGCTTCGCGAGGGCTTGGACTGCCGGCAGTCTCGCCTGAAGCGTCTCGACCCGGGCGCGGACGCTTCCCTTGATATCGCGCACCTGCAGGTCCAGTTCGGCCGTGGCTTCGGTGTCGCCGGATGGCCCAACGACTTGGGCCAGCAGGCTTCCATCACTCTCGGGTAGGGCTCCGGCGGGCGCGCGGCCCTCGATGATGACTATCCCCTCGGCGCCCGACGGAAGGCTCGTATGGGGCAGCGCAACTTCGGCACCCCGCTCGGGCTGGTAGCTGAAGGTCGCCTCAACGCCCTCGGCCAGCGGCTCTGAAGCGAAGACCAACGCGGAGAAGTCCAGATCGTTCTCGATGTCGACCACTCGCGTCGATGCCGAGAGCGAGACGCCCCGGGGCATGGTGGTGGCGGCGGTGACATACTCCGACGGGTCCTTCGTCTTGCCGATCCCCGGGGTCAGCTCCAAGTAGCCTTCGCGGCCCTTGCCGTCATTGTCGTTGACGAGCAGCGAGAGCCCGAACTGCGCCCCGTTCCCGGACAGGTTGACCCCGAGGGCCTCCCAGGGCAGGGCGACCTCGTAGATGGTGACCGCATTTTCCCGCTTCGCGGCGAGGCGGATGTCAGACGCACGGTCACCGATGCCCTCCGCCGAGTGCCAACACTGGACCGCCGGGGCGCCATCAATGAACGCCAGGCTGTACTCGCTATCGTGGGGACCGTAGCCGCCCTCTGTTCTGTCGTGGCGCGGGTCGAAGGCGATCTGGATGCTGTCCACGGTCCAGGCTGCCGGTCCCGGCGGCGCCCAGTGGACATCGTCGGTGACCTCGAAGGCAAGATACAACGCATTGCGGTCCCACGTGGCCCGCATGAGGACGCTCAGGTCATCGGCACCCTCCCAGCCGCCGATGAGCACCGTTCCCGCTCCCTCCGGCAGCTTCGTCGCGGGAATCGTGGTGGGCCAGTCGGTCAGGTCTGCGTCGATCTTCGGCGCTCGGGCGGCCCGGTCGAGAAGCAAGTAGCCGAGGCGCGGCGCGTCGCCGGGTGAGAAGACGGTCACCCGTGGCCGCAGGTGGATCGGGTTCAGCTCGACGAAGCTGACATCGTCGATCCACAGGGCTTCCGTGTTGCTGTCCACATTGACGCGTAACTCGAAGGGCGCATTGCCCTCCGAGGTCCAGCGCATCTCCACTAGAGTCCAGTCGAAGTCCCCGCGTGGGATAGACGTGCGGGTGTGCCACATCGGGCCGCCGCCGAACCAGCACGTGCCCACTGACTTGCCCTTCGCCCACGCCCGGATGAGATACTCGCCGCGTGGCGCGATGCCTCGAACACGCTGTGACAGGCCACTGTACACGTGAGCCGCGTACCCGCTGTCGCTATGCAGACGGACGCTGCGGACGCCGGAGTGAGCCACGTCGGTGTCGATGGCGAGGCTGCCCTTGGCGGAGCGGCGTCGGTGTCGATGGCGAGGCTGCCCTTGGCGGAGCGGCTTGACGCCCACCCCCAACTCGCAGGTCTCCCCTCACCCTCCTCGAAGGAGCCGTTGACCACGAGATCGCGGCCCAGTTCGTCGGGCTCATCGCCCGCCGCGAGCCCCAGCAGTCCCAGCATGATCAAGCCGACTGTGACAGACAGGTAATGCGTTGCGCGAGACATCAGCAGGCCTCCCGGTGTGTCCGAACTGGACTTTCGCACGTCGGCGCAGTTAGCGTGGGCTCAGGCGGCTATGGTTGTGTTGAAGAAGTGCAATCATGGGCATGGGGTGTCCCGCATTGCGGGACGGGGCCCCGTGCAAAGCGTCTCACAGGTTCCGTGGGGCCCATGTAGCGCGTCGGTCACGACTGTAGCGCGTCGGTGACGACGCGCTGTGACACCCCACGGCCATGCGTCGCTGGTTAATCAACACAACCGCTACTCCTTGTCCGGTGCGGGCTCCCCTTGGGCGGCGTCGGCTTTCTCCAGCGCGACGTCGGATATCCAGACCTGAGAGTCCGAGCCCCCAAAACCGATGCGCTGTCTGGGGCCGGCGGGATCGAACAAGGTCGGCTCGAACCTGAACACCAGATCGTCCCACTGTTCCTTCACCGATAGCTTCCCCTGTACGAGCTCCAGAGGTGTCCATTCACCGCCCGACGAGTATAGTTACGTCTGTCAAGTTCTGCAATAGTCGACCGGCTCTCTTCGGGTGGCGGGACGGCTTCGCGTTCGGCACCCAGGTCAGAGCGGACACGCGCTGTGTGTCAAATGCTCAGGGGCTCGAGGCCGAAGTAATCGCGGTAAGCAGCGAGGTGCGCGAGGAACAGGTCGGTTTTGCAGCTTTCGTGGATGCAGTTGCTGCTCATGATCACGTGCCCGCCGTTGCCCCAGCCCGCGCGGATGCAGTCCACGGTGTGAGTG
>JALGSS010001053.1 GCA_029821745.1 Candidatus Zipacnadia bacterium | reverse complement strand
GGCCGCCTGGGCCTCGAGTACAAGCCGCCGGTGAAGGCCCTCTCAGGCAGGCGCGTGGTGCAACTGCCGGAGAACTGGCAATTCAGCCTCGACCCGGAGGATGTCGGCGAGCAAGCCGAGTGGTTCACCGGCGACGGTGCCGACTGGGAGACGCTCTCCACCCTCAAGCCGTGGGAGGAGCAGGGACACGGGGGCTACGACGGCGTCGGATGGTACACGGTGCAGACCGACATTCCCGAAATCCCCGAACCCCGGGTCTGGCTACTGTGCGGGGCGGTTGATGAGACCTTCAAGCTGTGGATCAACGGCGAGTACGTGGGCGCGAGCGAGGGCGATCCGGGCCTGCTGTGGGACAAGCCGGTGGCGGTGGAGATCACGGGCAAGTTCCGCCCGGGTGCGACGAACCGGATCACCATGCGCGTACACGACAGCGCCTACGCAGGCGGCATCTGGAAGCCCGTCTGGATCACTGCAGGCGACTGATCGGCCACACGTGCGGGTCCATTTACGGGTGCCACTGGCAGCCCCGCTCACAGTGCCGGGTGAACGCGAACTGCTCACTGGCAGCAGGGCTACCAGTGCCACACGTGCGGGTCCATTTCCGGGTGCTACTGCGCCCCGCTCACAGTACTTCTTCCCCTGCATGCTACTCCGCCGGTCAGGCCCGGTACGCGCGCACCGTCTCCATACACCGATTCGCCGCATCGCCGTCAGGAGCGCCTTCGACGTTGTACAGAACCCCACCGCAGAGGGTGTGTTGCTCCAGAGCTCGCGTGAACGCATCGAATTCCGTACTGACCACCAGCGGCGTGTCGCCGGTGCGGACCTGCAGCTCAGGCAAGACATCGAAGGCCAGGGGGAAGCCCCGGTCGTCGGCCAGCATCATCGCCTGCAGTCCCTCAATCGATGCTGCGGCCTCCAGCAGGTGGCGGCCGTTCCCGTGGATATGTACCACAAGTCCGTCGAACTCTCTCGCAAGTCGCGCAATGGGCTCCCGGCCCCACCGTTCGAAATAGTCCACTGAGGTCATGTGGAACGGGTCCACACTCTCGGACACAATCCGCCCCGGCAGCCACTGGCACATGTTGCTGAAGGTTCCGCCCTCGAAGCGCGCGGTCAGTTGGAAGAACTCACGCTGGATCGCCAGGTTGACCTCCAGCGCCAGGTCGATGGCCTCGCGGACAAGCTCCGGCGACTCGTCCAGTGCCATGTAGGTGTTCGTGGCGCCGACGAGTTCGAACACGAAGTTCAGCCCGTCGATGAGGATGAAATGGCTGATCCCGAACTTGCCCGCCGCGGCCTCGGCGAAGAGGCGGGTCTGCGCTCGGAAGCGCTCAAACCACTCACTGGAGGGGTCAAGCGTCAGCCCGCGCACCTCCGATAGCTCCTCCAGCAGCGGCGCGACCATCGAGGAGATCCACCCGATCTCCGGATGGGCCATGAACTGCACCTCGCCGCCGAGAACACCACCATACAGGCCCTGATCGAATTCGCTCAAGTACGCGCTGGGGATCGAGTCATCCTCCAATGCGCGGCGTTCGGCCAGATACGCGTCCCAGAAGGCGATCCTGTCGCGTGGGTCGGGGTAGTCGCAGTACCAGAGCGGGGCTGGGCGGCTCGATCACGGCGAAGATCTGATCTTGGGCCTCGCGTGCGTAGAGTGAGCGAAGCCGCGAGATGACGTCAGCGGCATTGGGTTTGTAGTCGAGGGAGGCAGTCATAGCGAACCTCATCGGGCTGACAGGTGATCAGTAGGAGTTCAGGAGCTACTTCGACCTGAGGGTACGCAAGACCTTGGCATGTGAGGGAGATCGGCGGGAGGCTGGCGTAGTTCGCTCCGGAGCGAACTACTGGCCCGACAAACAACTACTATGTAAATAGAGTTCTTTATGATAATAGTATATAAACTTGATGTGAATGTACGCCGCAATAGTTATAATAGCTCTCGACGCCCGTGCGGCACCACGAGTGAGTGGATGCTATGCGGGCGTTTCTCATTCTAGGCTATACATTGGGGGATATTGCTATGCTGGCTTCAGGATCATCTCGGGCTATCCTCGCGGTTGTCTTGCTGACTTCCCTCGCCACAAGTGGTGCCTTCTCTTCGCCCCAATACCGCATCACAGACATCGGGACCCTCGGGGGGCCTACCAGCCACGCGTGGGCCATCAACGCTGCAGGCGAGGTCATCGGCTACAGCGATACCGGCGTCGAGACCCATGCATTCATCTGGTCACCTGAGGACGGGCTGACAGACTTGCTCACTCTCGGGGGGGATCTCAGCCACGCCTATGGTATCAACGACCTTGGTGAAGTGGTCGGCTACAGCCGAGACGTCTCAGGCCTCGATACTGCTTTCAGATGGACTGATACGGCGGGCATGGTACCCTTGCCGACGCTCGACGCAGCCAGCGGGGCATATGCAATCAACAGCCCCGGCCAGGTTGTGGGTAACAGCAGGAACTCGGACGGCAAGATCCGTGCGGTGCTCTGGGATGGCACTGTCACGGATCTGGGCACGCTGGGGGGCGACGAGAGTTGGGCAAAGGGGATCAACGCAAGCGCGCGGGTGGTGGGATTCAGCGACACCGCGAGCGGCTACTTGGGTGCCTTCGAGTGGACTTCGGCCACAGGTATCCAGCTCTTGCCGACGATGGCCGCGGGCGATAGCGAGGCCTGGGACATTGCCGACAGCGGTCACGTCGTCGGGTTCGGCAACACTGGCACGGCGGCGCACGCGATGATGTGGGATCTCACAAAGGCCCCTACCGACCTCGGCAGCCTGGGGGTCTCAAGTTGGGCGTACGGTGTCAATGAGAGTCTGCAGGTAGTCGGAGCAAGCTTCGTCGCTGGTGCGGCGGAGAACCACGCGTTCGTCTGGGATGAGATGGACGGGATGCGCGACCTGAATGACCTGATTGCCCCGGGTTCTGGTTGGGTACTGGAACGTTCCACAGACATCAACGATGCCGGCATGATCGTCGGTTACGGTTGGCTGGACGGCGAGACGCGGGCATACCTCGCGACGCCCACCCCCGAACTCTCCTCCGGCGCGCTGCTTCTCGTGGGCATGCTGCCTATCGGCATTGCCTGGTGGCGGCGCAGAAGGGCATAGCGCGAAATCGTCGTGTACGGTCATGAACGCCGCCCATCCTATCGGGCGGCGTTGCCTTTTTCTGCTACCATTACCTGCTGAGCGGCGAAGGAAGCTCCGTGGCCCGCGGGGAATTCATCCCATGCACGTCGCTTCAAGACGAGCATGACTTCGCCACGCTTGATGAACTGGGAGGTGCCGTCGATGCATCGCGTATGGACGGTCAGGAATGTGCTGCTCGCATTGGTCGTGGCTGGGCTACTGATTTCCCACGCCGTGACAGCCGCCCCGGCGTCGCTCCAAGAGGGCTTCGCCAATCCACCTGACTCCGCCAAGCCCCATACCTGGTGGCACTGGATGAACGGGAACATCTCGCG
>JALGSS010001052.1 GCA_029821745.1 Candidatus Zipacnadia bacterium | reverse complement strand
TCGGCTATCGGATCAGGCGGCGTAGGCCCTCCTTGCATGCCGGGCATCCCGTCTGGGGGCAGCAGAGGAGGCGCCGGCTGAGGGGACGTCGCGTGCGGATGCGCCGGCGGCCGGCCCGGCGGGCCCGTCGGATCGCCCCCGTCTGGAGTCGCCACTGCCGGGGGCGGCGGCGGTTCTGCCGGGGGCGGCTCCATCACGGGCGGCATCGGTGCTGGCGCCGGAGCCTGGGCCAATGTCCCCCATGAACAGAATGCGGTGACGACTATGGAGAGGAAAACCACGGCCGCTGTCGATCGCACGACACCACGCTCCTCTCGTCGGTTCACATCAACGATCGTAGGTACTCGAGACTGACTCGGTTGTTCTCGACGACGTCACGCGTCTCGGGCGTTCCGTCCTCAAGCGCCAACTCGACGATCACAGGGCCGGCGAAGCCGGAGGCCACGAGGTCGTCGATGAGCGGGCGGTAGTCGATGTCGCCGTCCTCGAGTGCCTCGGTCCAGATGCCGTCCCTTGATTGACGCAGATGCAGCGTGAACACGCGGTCCTTGTACTCCTCGTATATCGCATACGGATCGGCCCCGCCACGCCAGCACCAATGGAAGTCCAGGCACAGGCCCACGAGTGACGGGTCCGTCTTCCGCAGATTGTTGTGGAACTCGCGGCTTTCGCTGAGCATCTCCGGCGTATGGTTGTGGAGGGCCAGAGCAACCCCGGCTTCCTTCAGCGCCCCGCCAAGCTGCTCCAGAGCACTCGCCTGGGTTGCCAGTTCGGCGTCCGTTTTTTCTCGCCCAATCGGGTCCGGGTTCATGGCGAGAACCGTGAAGCCCTCCGAGGCGAGAGCGGGAGCCGATTTAAGCAACGTCTTGTGGGTCGCCTTCGCCTCGTCCTCGCTGTGGACTGCGCCTCCCGTGTACATGCTCGCCGGTCGGAGCCCGTGGGCCCGTAGCATCGACGCCCAGGCGCGCAGCCCGGCCTCGTCCCAGGCCCCGATGAAGGCCTCCGCTGTATCCATACCCATCGCGCCAATGGCCCCCAGAACCTCATCATAGTGGTCGGCGATGTCCTGGCCCCGCATCCCGTAGACCTGACCCCAGCCGTACAACTGTGTGCCAATGAGCAGAGGCATCTCGGGTCCTCCCGCTTGTGCAATCGATGATGACAGCCGGCACCGTATCCTTCGTCGCGAACCGGCGAACTCCTTGGCGGGGCATGTAATGGCCGCTCCCGGGCAGCACGAAAAGCAACGACCCGCGCGAGGTGTTTCAGCGCGGGTCGTTGGGCATCATTGAGCTGGTGGGGCTACGGGCGCAGTCTGTCGATCTTCAGCCGCGTCCCGGTGAGCGTCTGGCGCTCGATGGTCAGGTTCTGACCGCCGATGTTCTGCCAGGACTCGGGTCGCATGATGTTCGACTGCGACGCGCCGATCTCGATTGGCAGCGCGCGCGTGGCGTTGTGCAGGTTGTTCTTGTCCACCAGTAGGCGTACGTTCGCGGTTAGCGCCTGGCCCGTCCGGTTGACGAGCTTCAGGGCGCTCTTATTCGCGGTGAGCCCGATCTCGACGCCTTCGCCGGCAGTCACATTCAGGCGCTGGAGCTGGAAGCTGCGTTGCTCCGTCGGGCTGGCGATGGAGATGAGCTTCAGGTTCTGGAGCGTCATGTTGGACGGGTTCGCCAGCACGAGCTTCGCGTTGGCCGAGTTGACGCCCTGGCCGGTCAGCTTGTAGTTGCGCCCAGAGGCCGAGAGGTCGGCGACGAGGCCCTTCTGGACGAACTGGATCGCCGTGGAGCGGGTGTCGCGGCGACGGATGTCCATCGTGAAGCTCTTGTTGTTGGACCGCGTGAAGAGCCACGTGTTCGGGTAGCTTCTTCCGGCCTGTGTTCGGCCGTCCGTTGACATAGAAGACGTTGCCGAGCTCGTCGGTGATCTGGTTCACGCGTGCGGGTTTCGCGACTGAAAGGTATGAGCTTTGAGAGGCGAGACCCATGCCGCCGCCGATGGCCTCAGCCGGCAGACTCGGCGCCACGAGCAGCTCGGGAAGGTCGTAGATACCGACCTTGTTGTAGGAACCCCACGAGAACGTGTTGGCCGTGCGGTTGTTGGTCCCGATCGTCGGGTCGGGGCCGCCGGTCTCGGTGGTCCTGTATGGGTTGTTGTTGTCGTACATGATGAACTGGCGCGTCGGGCCATCGGGCCCCACGCGGTAGGGAACCACCGCATGGCCCGCGCCGGGGCGCGTGACGGCCATTACGCAGCCGTGTGGCTTGTACTGGCTGCAGATTGTCTTGGCCATCGTCCACGCGGCATTGGCGCTCTGGTTGTTGATGCGGTCCCACAGCAGCGTGTGCTGGGGCTCTGCGACCTGGTTCCCCTGCATCTCCAGCACCGTCTGCCATACTGGGTCATTGTTGCGGTTGGTGTCATACCACCAGACGTTGAACTCGCGGTTCGCGACAAACCAGGATGCGTGCAGCAGGCCGGTCAGGTTCCAGTGCTTGACGCGAAGGCTGGAGAGGGACATGCCGTAGCAGTTGCCGCCGCCACCGACGCCCTTGTAGCGCGTATGGTACCAGCTCTCCGCCGCCGGGCGGTGCGTGCCATCCGGGAACTCGACCGCGCTGGCGCCGAAGTAGTTCCTGTAGACGGCCCACGGGATGGTGGGGCCTCCGCTGTTCGAGACCTTCCAGCCGTACTTACCGCGGTAGCCTCGCGGAGCGACAACCATGAAGCTTTTCGTGTTGCCCTTCACCGTGCCGTTCTTGGCGTAGACGGGGTAGCTGCTCCCGTTGCTGACGCCGCTGGACGGCACGCGGAAGCCGATGATCGTGGAGAGTGTGGTGCCCCAGAACGTGATGGGGTACGTTGTCGTGAGGCTGTTATTGAAGTATATCTTTGTGTTCGAGCGGAAGTTCCGGCCGATCGCCAGGGCGACCTCGCCTTTGGCGCCATCCGGGGGATAGAAGCTCGAGATGCGCGGGAAGGCCACGAGGACGAGCCTGTTCGGGTCGATCCTCATCCAATACTTCCTCGCGATCACGGGCTTCATCGTGGCCTGGGCCGGTGCGAGAGCGGCGGGCACACTGGACTCAACGACCAGCTTCTGCATGTCACCCGGCAGCCTCTTGAAGGCCGCCAAGTCCTTTGCAGCAGTGCTGGAGGGTACTTTCTTCGACTGGAGGAATTTCGAGAACGCTTGCTGAGATCCCAGATCGCCTTTCGTCACCGGCTTGAGTACCCGCAAGCTCTTCGTGGATCTCTTGATTGGGATGCGCCTCATCTGAGCGAATGCTGTCGCCGTAAACGCCAGGCACACGAGTACGCACAAGAACAGCGTGATAGGTCTACGCATGCATCCAGTTCTCCCTTCGGGTGTCTTGGTATTGTCCGGCGGCCAGT
>JALGSS010001051.1 GCA_029821745.1 Candidatus Zipacnadia bacterium | reverse complement strand
TTCGTTGACGAAGACCTCTCCCAGCGCGAGCGTTTCACGTTGACCGGCGACACGGCGCACTATCTCGCCACGGTCATGCGCTGCGGCCCCGGCGACGAGTTCATCGCAGTCGACTCGCTGAGCCGGACACACACGGCCCGCGTGGAGGCCTGCGACGCGGCGCAGGTTGAGGCCGCCATCATCTCAACCGAAGAGCCCGCCGGCGAAGCCGCCTTCGAACTCGTCCTCTACCCGGCGCTGCTCAAGGGCAAGCGCTTTGATCTAGCCATCCAGAAATGCGTGGAGCTTGGCTGCGCCCGGATCGTCCCAGTCATCACCCAGCGGACCGTCAGCCGCCCTGACGCGGGGAAGCTGAGCACGCGCGCCACGCGATGGCGCAAGATCGCCGAGGAAGCATGCCGACAGTGTGGCCGGGCCAGGATCCCCCAGATCGCCGAGCCCCTGCCCTGGGAGAGCGCCCTGGAGGACTGGAAGGCTTCGGAGGTCGCGGGCATCATCCCTTACGAAGCCCTCGCCGGAGATCGTGAGACTGAACTTCGCGCCGTCCTGGCCGGCCTGAAACAAACCGCCCGGCTCGGGGCGTTTATCGGACCAGAGGGCGGATACTCGCCCACGGAGATCCGCCAAGCGTTGGAAGCCGGACTGACGGCGGTATCCCTCGGACCGCGAATCCTGCGCGCCGAGACCGCGGCGATCTCCCTGTGCGCGATCGTAATGTATGAAATGGAGAGTCAACGATGAGACGACGGAAGCCAAGCCTCGAAGCGAACCGAGGACGGAGAATCATGGCCCTGCTGGTCGGTCTGTGCGTTGTCGGACTACTGGCCGGCTGCGTCGAGAAGATTGCCGAGCAGCCCTCTGGCCCGCCACCGGGCGGAGAGTTGCTCAACCGTCCGTCGGGGGAAGCCGGCCTCGGCGGGGAGATCAAGCTCGAGTTGTTCACCTGGACCGAAAACGACGAGTATGAGGTGAACAGAGAGCTGATCAAGGAGTTCGAGAAGCAGCACCCCGGCGTCAAGGTCAGCCTCGTCAATGTCTCCGGAAGCCGCGAGGCGATGCAGAAGCTCGAGACCAAGATGGCCGCCAAGGCCGGGCCTGATGTGATGTCACTGCACGGCGCCTACTACGTCGGCTTTGCGGACGCGGGCGTCCTCGAGGACCTGGAGAAGTTCGCGAAGGATGACGACGACTTCCACCTGGCGGACTTCCACCCGCGTCTCGTCGAGATGTGCCGTTACAAGGGAGATCTGTACTCCTTGCCCCGGTACACGTCTGTCTACACGCTTTTCTACAACAAAGCCCTCTTCGACGCCGAAGGTCTCCCCTATCCCGGCACCGAATCGTGGACGTGGGATGACTACCTCGCCGCCGTGAAGGCGCTCACCAAGGACCTCGACGGCAACGGGACGCCCGATCAGTGGGGCTGCATCATCGACTTCTGGGGCGCTCGCCTCTACCCGTGGCTGTGGTCAAACGGGGCCGACCTCATGGATTCCAGCCTTGAGACATGCACCATCGACAGTCCGGAGGCCGTGGAAGCCCTGCAGTTCCTGGTGGACCTGCGACACAAGTACAAGGTCGCCCCTGCAACCACGTCCACCGAGCGCAACGAGGGCCTCAACAGCTTCGCGCGGGGCAATGTCGGCATGTACATGTCGGGGCCGTGGGACATCCAGACGCTGAACCAGGTTGAGAATCTCAAGTGGGACATCGCGGCCGTGCCGTCACAGAAGACGCGCGCGACGATGCTTGGCTACGCCATCGGCTCGGGCACGCGCCACCCCAAGGAGGCCT
This sequence comes from Candidatus Zipacnadia bacterium, assembly GCA_029821745.1. GTDB lineage: Bacteria > Armatimonadota > Zipacnadia > Zipacnadales > JABUFB01 > JALGSS01. Next base: position 583 of record JALGSS010001051.1, on the reverse strand, counting down.
GGGAGCTGTTCAAGTTCCTGCTCGGGCCCGGATCGCAAGCCCACATGGCCGACCAACTCGACAAGATGCCGTCGCGGATGTCGGTGCTCAAAGGGTCGTACGCGAAGGCGACGGCGGACTACAGGCGCCAGGTGTACGTGGACTCTCTGGAGTACGCCCAGCGGCCGCCGAACTTCCCCGAGTACAACCAGATCGAGGGTATCCTGCAGAGCCAGCTTGATCTGATCTGGTTGGGCAAGAAACCTGTGGCCGAGGGCCTGCGGGAGGCGGCTCAGGCAGTGAACAAGGAGCTTGAGAAGCTCCGCGCTCAGGAGTAAGGTCGCGCGAGCGAAAACACGAATACGGGCGGGGCATCGCCGAGCTAAGCGACGATTGCCCCGCCCGTTTTGTGTGTCATCCGGGTTGCGCGTTCAGCGCTTAGTCCTCGAAGCCAAGTAGGTCGCCGAAGTCCTCGCGGAACCGCATGAACCCCTGGTAGGCGAAGCCCCACATCGACCCGCTCACGAAGAAGCGCGCGCCCTGGTCCATGCGCTGCTTCACGACCTCGGCATTCGCTGCGGGTATTCCCCACCACTTGCCGTGT
>JALGSS010000113.1 GCA_029821745.1 Candidatus Zipacnadia bacterium | reverse complement strand
ACCGTCCTCCGCGACCGCTATCCCCATTGGCGCATTGAAGCGCGCTCCCGTGCCATTGGCATCGAGGTAACCCGCGGTGGCCGAGCCCGCAAGCGTACTCACCGTGTAGTGGGATGGCCACGTGGGGTTCGCGCCGGTCAATGTGATCTTTCGGACGCGATTGGAGTCCGTCACGTAGATGTCGCCGACGGCGTCCACGGCGACACCCCTGGGCGCGGAGAACCGGGCCACATTGCCGGTCCCATCGGTGTTGCCCGCGGTCCCGCTGCCCGCAACAGTGGTGACCGCCCCGGCTTCGTCGACTCGCCGGATGCGGTTGCCGTTTCTCTCGGCGACGATCAGTGCTCCGTCCAGCGGGTTCACGGCGATGCCGAACGGTCGCTCGAACCGTGCGGCCGCGCCGGCGCCGTTGAAGTATCCGGATGAAGCGTCACCGGCGTGAACCGACACCATGCCGTTGCTGACCTTCAGCACCTGGTGCGGGACGGTGACGTAGATGCTCCCGTCGCCGGTCGCCGCCACGCCGGAGGGCTGAGCGGCGAGAGCGGCGAGCGTGCTCACCTGCGTCTGAGACCGGATGTCCTGCAGCGTCTTGACGGGCTTGATGTCACTGAAGGTCACTCGAACGCCGGTCTCGGTGCCGTCAGGAGTCTGGCCGATCGCGAAGCCCATGTTATTGGATAGGCTCACATCGAGGAACTTCAGTCCCGTGTTGCCCGGCTGGTCGTACAACACCGTGCTGTCGAAGTGGACCGCTGTTCCTGTGAAGGCGGCCGCCGACTCCATCGTGCCCTCGGGAGCAGTCGAGGGCGTCACCGTCACCTTCCCGGTACGGACATCCACGAGGAAGTGCGCCGTAGCCATCTCCGTGGACGCTGCGCCATCAGCGTCATCGTTACCATCGTCGGGCCCCGATTCTGATGACCCGCTTCCCCCGCAACCCGTCAACATCCAGATGCACAGCAGAGCGAGCATGAAGCATATCGCTGCGATACACAAGGGTTGCTTCTGCCTTCTCATGGCCAGATCCTCCTCAGGCGTGCTCGACCAGCTCCGGCGGCCCCGGGGGCCTCCGCCCAGACTATCCCCGCTACCGCTTGGTTCAACACGGCCACAGCCATTTCCTCCATATACTGCATGCGCAATTGCCACAGATAGGTTGCCATTAAGACGATGGTGACGCGCCCATTGCGCTCCCCCTGTGTCGCGCTGACCTGCCCCCCGAAAACGGGTCCAGGTGTTATGTTAGTATGTGAGGCATCTGGGCCGGCGAGGGAGGCAGTGTGATGGCGAGCAAGCTACACGCGGCCGAGTAGATCATCAACAAGCTCAGTCAGCTCGAAGAGCTGCGGCGGAGGTGGAGATCGCCAACGGCGCGACGATCGCGCAGGTGTGCAGGACGATCGGTGGGACCGACCAGACCTACTACCGGTGGCGTGGCGAGTATGGCGGGATGCGCGTGGATCAGGCGAAGCGGCTGAAGGAGCTGGAGGCCGAGCAAGAAGCTGGTGGCGGATCAGGCGCTGGATATCTCGATCCTGAAAGAGGCCGCGTCGGGAGACTTCTGAGCCCGGCCAAACGCCGGGCCGCAGTGGCGCATGTGCGTCAGGTCCTTGGACATCAGGTCGTCTCCGAACGGCGCGCGTGCACGGTGTTGGATCAGGCCCGCTCGACCCAGCGACGCGAGCGCGTGGAAGCTGGCGATGAGGCTCGTCTGCGCGCGAGTGTCGTGGCGTTGGCGGAGGACTACGGCCGCTACGGGTACCGTCGGATCACCGCTTTGCTGCACGATGAGGGCTGGCGCGTCAACCATGAGCGTGTGGAGCGGATCTGGCGCGAGGAGGGCCTGAAAGTGCCCCAGAAGCAGCCCAAGCGCCGCCGTCTGTGGCTCAATGACGGCTCCTGCGTGCGGCTCAGGCCGCAGTATCCCGGCCACGTGTGGAGCTACGACTTCGTGGAGGATCGCACCCATGACGGACGCAAGCTTCGGATGCTCACGATCATCGACGAGTTCACGCGCGAGTGCCTGTCGATCGACGTTGACAGGCGCCTGAGCAGCGACCGCGTGCTGGCGCGGCTGACGGAGCTGTTCGCTCAGCGCGGCGCCCCGGACTAGATCAGGTCGGACAATGGCTCGGAGTTCACGGCGAAGAAGGTGCGCAGGTGGCTCGACGAGCTGAGCGTCACTACGCTCTTCATAGAGCCGGGCAGTCCATGGGAGAACGGCTACATCGAGTCCTTCAACGGCAAGCTGCGCGACGAGCTGCTCAACGTGGAGATCTTCGATACGCTGCGGGAGGCGCAGGTGCTGGTGGAGCGGTGGAAGAAACACTACAACACGGTGAGGCCACACAGCGCACTTGGCTATCGCCCCCCCGCCCCGGAGGCGCACCAGCCCTGGGCTCCGGGCTTCGCTCCGCTCAGCCCTCCTCCCAGGGCTGCATGACTGGCCGCTCAGTACCACACTACAGCTGGTATCACTCATGGGGGCAGGTCAGAAGGACCCCGCAGACATCCGAATGCCGCCCATTGGGGGACTCACCCTTGTCTGGCATCTTCCCAACCATAGCACGCATCGCTCGTTCGCGTCGTTGGCGGATCGTCGTCGTGCTCATGGTTCTTGCCGGGCTCGTCCACGCCAGCCTGGGGCTATACTGGGGTCGCAAGGTCCGAGCCGAACTCCGCCGGACCGCAGATGCGGGGGCCCCCGTGATCGTTGATGAACTCACGCCACCGCCAGCCACCACCGAAGAGAACTCCTACTACCTCTACATGGATGCCGCCGACATCATCAGGCCACACGCGAAGGGATCTCAATCACGCCGGGCAACCGACGATGACCTGGCCAAGAGCTACGCCTATGGCTACGACGACGGTGACTGGTCTGATCCCGAGGTCCGCCTGGCTCACAAGTCGCTGCTGCGACAGGACTCACGGGCTCTCGACCTCATCCGTCAGGCAAGCGCGCGTCCGCGCTTCAAGTCGGAGACGGTCTACACGGACGCCTTAGGGGCGATTCTCCCACAACTCCAGGAGATGCAATTCCTGTCATACTACATCGCGGTCTCCGCCATAGACGCATCGGACAGGGGCAACCAGGGCGAAGCCGCCGATCGCCTCCGGCTTGGATTCGCGCTGGCTCGACACGTCGCTGAGGAACCCCTCCTCATCTCGTCGCTCCTCGCTTGCGCCATCGATGGCGTCATGGCCGACAGCGCTGACCATGTCCTCTCTCGCGGGCCCATCCCCCAACCCGAAGCCACGGTTCTGGCCGACGAGCTGGCCCGACTGGACTATTACGAGCTATCCCGCCGGGCCTGGCAATCCGAGCGAGTAATCGGCATCGATTTCTTTGGCGATGTGCGAAAGAACGCCGCGCATGAGGTATTGGTCGACGGACTCGCGACGCCGCCACCCCCGGTGCTCTACTGGCTCTACGCATATCCCCTTCGGCCATGGAGCTACCGCGACCAACTTCAGTATTTGCGCGCCATGGAGGCCGCAGTGCAGTTCGCCGCCACCCCTCCAGCTGCACGTGCTGCGCTTCCCCCCTACATCCACGCCGACGCGCGTCTGGATGACTTGAGATGGGGGTGCCCGATCACCGCGCTTTTGGTGCCGACGTTGGGTCCTGTCTCGCAGAGAATCGACAAGACTGCCGCCGGCCGCGACCTCATTCGGGCCGCTCTCGGCCTCGAACTCTATCGGTCCGGGCACGGTGCGTATCCCGACTCCCTTGCCGTCTTGCGCCAAAGCGGGTGGGACGTGCCAACCGACATCTTCACCGGCGAGGAATTCGTCTACTCAGCATCGGGGACGGATTTCACGCTCTACAGCGTCGGGGCAAACACCGTGGACGATGGGGGCGAGCCGGTCGCCTGGCCGATGCGTGACGAGCAACCCGCACCCGATCGCCGCGAGACAGTCGATGATGACCAGGGCGACATCGTCTGGGGTACGTGGTAACGTGTTCTCATCCAGGCGGCGACGTCGGTCGCCGGGCGACCTTCTCGTCCGCGCCAGGCTCGCAATGCGCCTACAGCCCGGTCGCCGTCGACGATGAGGACAGGCAGATCGCCGTTGTTGGCGATCTGGATCCCGGGAGTAGTTGCCCTAGGCAGTTTCGTCCTCGTAGGCAATGCGGGCGGATCCACATGACGCACATTGCAGCGCCAAAGCAAACCAGCTTGTATCGTTGGCAGACTGGGCGTCGACGGGAACTTCGAAACCCACTGCCACATGGAAGACCTCGGACCCACACCTCGGGCACTTCTCGGAGGGCCGGAGAACTGGTTCTTCGGTCGATCCGCCGTGCACGTTCGCCGGGTGGCTGCGGCCATCGTAGATCGAGAAGGTCACTTCATTCTCCCGGCTGGTGACGTTGACGACGGGCGGGCCATCTGGATCGGGCAAGCGTACCGAGAACTGGGTGTCATCCGGGCAGAGGAGGATGGCTGCTTCGACGTGCGCGAGACCTGGCAGTTCCGCGACGAGGACCCTTACCGCGGCGCCAACGGCCTGCGCCGGACTATCGAGACATGGCGGGAGCTGAGGGCGGCAATTGACCGGGCACTTGCTGACGAGAGGAAGCTGCTGGCGGGATGGATTGTGAGGCTACTGTCGCGCCAGACCCGAGACTGGCTGGTTCTTGCCGTGGCTCATCGGGCCCAGTGCGCAGGGGTCAGGTACAGAGCACCCGCTCGATTGCCGCGTACAGGTCATTGTTACTAAAGGGCTTGTCGAGCCAGTCCTGGACGGGCAAGAAATCCAAGGGATTGGGCGGGCCCTCGGACTCGTCCGGGTAGTAGCACAGCTCGCTCAAGTCCTCGGTGCCGGTGGCCATGATAACCGGGGTCTCCGCGAGGACTCTGTCATGCAGCGCACGCAGCCACCAGACCACTTCGAAGCCCTCCGAGCCTTCGGGCATCATCACATCGCAGATGATCAGATCCGGGCGATGTTCGGGGATCGCCGCGATGGCGCCATCCTCGGACTCCGCGGTGAAGACCTCGTGCCCCCTAATGGAAAGAGCCGCCTTGAGGCCAGCCAGGATGCTCGGGTCATCGTCCACACACAGGATGCGTGCCATCTGGGACCTCTTACAAGTCCGGGGATCATTCGCACTCCGTCGCCACTACCCTCACCACGAAGCTGAAAGTCGACCCTTCAGCGCGCCGGGACCGCCTGGAGAAGGGCCGCAGGTGGGGGCAACGTACGACGGGCGCACGCAGAGCATCCGCATCTCGGCCCTTACACTACCATAACACCTGTAACTTGACGGCTACCATACACTACGGGCTAATGGCTGTCAATAGCCGACTATACGCGGCGCAGTGCCAGAACGTGAGCAGTGTGGGCACTTCAACTCGTCGGCAGCCACGCTCACTCACTCTCCTCGGCGTCCTTGGCCACTTGTGACTGTGTACTGCCCCCACAAGTGATACCACCTGTAATGTGGTACTGAGCGGCCAGTCATGCAGCCCTGGGTGGAGGGCTGAGCGGAGCGAAGCCCGGCTCACAGGAGCCGAGCGGCAGGCCCGTTGCTTGAGGTGTCATCTTCGCTGCAGCACGACGCGAAAGCCGATGTTGCCGCTCCGCCCCACAGCGGCGCTGACCGGGCGGTAGGAGACCTCGAGATCCTCCGGATGCACCAGGTCCCATGATCCTCCCCGCAGCACCTTCTCGTTTCGCTTGTGGTCCCACCAATCGCTGCACCATTCCCAGACATTGCCGCGCACGTCATGCAAACCGTACTGGTTCGGCGCCCGAGAGCCCACCGGCATGGTCCCTGCGGGGTCCAGACCGTCCCATCTCCCTTGGACCATGCCTTCGAGGCCGGCATCCCCGACGAAGTATTCCCACTGCTTCTCAGTGGGCAAGCTGTAGTGCCAGTCATCGGGCAGGGCGCCGGCGGCCAGGTCCCTGCCGGTGAGCCGCTCGCAGCAGCGGGCGGCGTCCTTCCAGTCCACATTCTCGACCGGCCGATTGGCGCCGATCCAGCGACTCGGTTCGCTCGCCATCACGGCCGCATACTGCTCCTGGGTTACCTCATACCTGCTGACCCAGTAGCCTGCGGGCACCCACACCAGTTCCATGCCGAGGGAATTGGTGTAGGGCTTGCCCTGCTCTGCCACGGCCCCGGCGGCATAGCAGCAACCGGCGATCAGGAGCCAACCGGCCAGCAACCCCATTGCCCTCCACACCGTGCGGGGAGTCGTCTTGCGCATGTCTCGCTCCGTCACTTGATAAGACTTAGCAGCCGGAAGTTCTTCGGCCCCACCGTGCACTTGACCGCGCCGCCGTCCAAGCGCACCGGCAGGTTGTGCATGTTGTCAGCCACCTGGCTCACCGCACCCGCTCTGGCCGCTATCTGGGCGAGCGGAACGGTCACCTCGCGCTCCTGGTCGGACAGATTGGTGAGCACCAGCAGGAGGCGGTCCTGCCCGCTGTACCCGGTGGCGTACACATCCTGCGTGTTGAGCGCCTCGTTGATCTCCGGCCACTCCCAGTATGGGACGAAGGTCGCGTCCGGTTCATCCAGCTCGTCCAGCACTGACCATGCGCGGTACAACAGCGGAGAATCGATGTACTGGTTCCACACCTGCGTGCCGTGAAGCAGGCTCATAGCCAGCAGACGCGGCGTGCCGATCCGCTGTTGTTCGCCTCTGTCCACATCCGGGCCCATCCCATATCCGAAGGCGGGCAGGCAGGTCATCTGCACCCCGAACTGGTTCGGGCCAAGCCACCGCGCCCGCCATTCCCCCAGTGACATCATCTGCGTGTGGTCCGACCCGTAGGTGCCTTCGCCCTGCAGTTCGGCATCAGTGAAGGAGATGGAGCCCGGGTACATGCCGGCGTGGGTCAGTATGAACGGCTCCTTGCCCCGCTTCACAAACTCGGCGCGCACCATCCTGAAGAGCTTGCGGAAGCCCAACAGCGGCAAGGTGGCCTGGACCGCTCCGTCCTCGTCAACATAGCCGCACCCGTGCTTCGTGTTGCTGCACATCAACGGGGCACAGTTGTCGAAGTAGAGGCCGCCAATGCCGTAGTCGTCGATGAGCTTGCCGACCCCTTGCGCGAGGTAAGCCGAGAACAGGCTGCTGGGGCAGGTGGGCCGCAGGTAGGGCGGTCTGGGGACCCGGGGATGCTGGGTCCACTCGTCCGTCTTCTCGACGTAGTAGTACCCGGCCGGGTCCTCCGTGGCAATGTGGGTGCCTGCGAGATAGGGCAGACCAAGATGGCCGATCAGATCGGAGCATTTCACCAGTCTGGTCAACCGCTCCGGGTGTCCCACCAGCGGGGTGCTGCACCCGCCGACGGGGAGCCCGCTCGCACGGGATCCCTGGCTCCACAGGTTGTACCACAGGAAGCCGATGTCACGGTATCTGCGGTGGTCCCGGGGTTGCCACGCGCTCAGTGACGCCCCCTCCCGTATCACGTCATAGGCGGTGAGGTAGGGGCGGATCGCCTCGGCGTCCTGCAGTTCCGCGGCGCCAGGCGCCATGCGCTCCTCGAGCAGGGGGAGACTCTCGTCAGCGATCTCCGGGTACCCTGGGAAAAGCATGTTGTACCGCGAGGCCAGCCAGTCCTGGCGCACCGCTTTGGGTGGCATGACTTGCAGCGCGAACTGCAACTGGCGCGGCTTGTCCACGGGTGCCGTGTCGGTGATGAAGCTGCACGTCAGCGTGACCCCATCATCATCGCGGACCAGACGCACGGTGGGCTCGTCTGCGGCGGTCCGGTACCCCTCCGTGCTGAAGGCCGCGAAGCTGAGCCCCCGCGTTTCATCGCCAATCCACAGCATGGGCAGCACGCCCCGCGCCCATTCCCAGATCAGGCCGTCAGCCCCCGGAACGCCGGGCTTCCAGGCGTTCTCCGTGGCTTCTCCCATGTGAGCACTGCCGACGACCGCCTTGGTCTCAACGTGCTCTCCCTGTCGGGGAATCGGGCCATAGCCAAACACCCACCCATCCGCATTCGGCGCACCAGGAACGGCCGACGTGTCATACCTGATGTAGCGCGCGCAGTCCGACGCCAAGGGGATGGTGAGGGCTGCGCTGTCGACCGAGGCTCCCGGCGTTGCGGGGAAGCTGAGGGTGTAGATCAGGAACGCGTCGTAGTGCAGTTGCAGGCTGAGGGTCGCTCCCTTGCCGCCGCCGCGGAACTGCCCGGACAGGACTGCCTTCTCCGGCCCGGGTTGCACTGTGGTCTCGCCCGGGTCCAGTTGCAGGCGCGTCCCGTCGTCGTACACGACGGCGAGCGCCATCGGCCGCGCCAGGACGTCCTGCCCGAGCACCGAAATCTGCTGCGGCAGAACGGAGTTGCCGAATCGGATGCGAGAGGTGGTGAGGGCGAAATCCCCCGGGGCCTGCGTGATGATCGGCGTGTAGGGGGGTAGCACGGTGTCCACCTGCTCGAGGTCTCGTAGCGACTTGAGTTCGGCCTCGGTGAAGCCCTCATAGGCCGCGAAGGCGTCGTCCTTCGCGTACTCCGGCCAGCTTTCGCACATCTGGCTGAACTCATCGGCCGCAACCGGCAGCTCGAAGCTGCGGAGGCGCGCTCTCACATCCATCCGGGTCCCGTCGGTAGGTTCCAGGAAGACGATAGAAGGGCGAATGCCTGTGGCGTTGTGCGAGGGCTTGTAGGTGAAGGTGAACTGCTGGAACTCAGGGGACAGCACGTAGCGCTCCGAGTAGTTGTTGCCGATGTGGTGGCCGTCCTCATCGTATTCGAAGGCGCCGAAGGCGAAATGCCCACTGCCGGCCATCCGCAGGACGATCTGATACTCACGCCCCGGCCGGAGTTGCAGCAGGTAGGGGCTGTACACGGAGAAGGTCCTCTCCATGGCCGGGCAGGAGACAATCAGCTCAGTGACCAGGGCCTGTGCGTGCTGGGACTTGTCGGCAGAGAGCGTGACGCTCTTGTAGCCGGGGCCCAGGACGCCGAAGCCGGTGACCCCTTCCACGAACGCGCCGTTGAAGATAGCGTTCCGAGGCGGCCGGGCCCCGTCGTCGGCGAGGAGGGCCGCCCCCCCTCCCAACAGAACGACAAGCGCGGCAAGCCACGTGATCCTCATGTGTGCACTGCTCCGGGTTCGCATGCCGCCTCCCTTGGATCCTGTGCCCGCGACCTGCTGCCACCAACGATGCCGGTCCATCTGCGGTACCTGCATCCTCTCGCGCGGCCCCACCGTGTCACATCATATTCATTCTCCGGACCTCGTCCGACACCTGCGCCTCGAACAGCGCGACAGGGAGCTTGCCGGGACGACCGAGCAGCGCGAGCTACCGCTACCGGGTCGTGCAGCGCCACCGGCTGAGGGATCTGCCGAAGCCGTGGAGGATACTGTGGATCGGGGTACCAGTGACTCCCGCTTCTGGACGAACTGGCCAAGTGGATGTGCAGCGAGGAGTGCCGGGAGTTGGCGGCCGCGGTGTGAAGCGTCATCGGCAAATCGCGCCGATGATCCGCTGTCGCGCGGCCAAGGGAGACCCATACGTGCGCGCGTGTGCGCGCGTAGTGGTGGTACCCACACACGCGCGCGTGCGCGCGGGTGTGTGCGACGCGCGGGCGCGTAGGCGACCTTGACGTGCCCCGAGATGCTCGGGACCCGCAGAGAAGATCTCCTCAAGCATGGATGGCCCACGCCTTCACTCCCCCCACCGCAGGGCTAACCCGCATTATTCATGACGTAGAAGAAAGGAAAATCGGAGAGACGCGGAAATGGCTATGTGGCAAGCATAGAGCCTGTTTCCGGAGGTCTCTCCGATGGTACACACTGTTCGCCAGCTTGAGCTTGGAAACCTCTGCGGCCGCGAGATCGTCGGCAGCTTCGATGGCGGTGACATCTCGTCCGACGGCGGAGTG
>JALGSS010001050.1 GCA_029821745.1 Candidatus Zipacnadia bacterium | reverse complement strand
GTTGAGTAGGTCGAGAACCCGGGCTCATCCATCGGCGTTGCCCGGATGTGACAGGAGCGCGCCTCGCCCTCGGCGGGCATGGTGAAGCGGACAGGGACCATGACGGCCTTGCCCGGCGCAAGTGTCACGCGGTCCTGGGGGAGTTGGACCGGCCACCGCTCGCCGGGGAACTCCAGGGCAAGTTGGACCTCGCGCTCCCGCGACCCGTTGTTATGGACGCGGTACAGAGTCTCCTCCTCGTGCCCCCGCGACGCATGTATGGTGCGGCGATACGGCGTCAGCAGCCAACGGTTCTCCAGAAGCGGAAACCATGACGCTGCGTCCGGGGACCAGTAGCACAGATTCTGGTACGCATCGCTCTTCTCCCAACGCGTTACGCCGTCGATGTTGATCGTGACCCATTGCGCGGGCAGATGGAGACGCCAGGGCAACGCGCCGCGGGTGGCGTCGGCGGGAAACTCGTGACTTGTCTTCCCGTCCTTGCCGACATCCAGAGCTGCGACGAGCGCGCCTGCTCCATCGAATACGGCTCTTGCTTCGACAGCCCGCTGAGATCCATCTTGAACGCGCCCCGTCGTGGCAGAAAACACACATTGTGGGGTTGCCCGGTGTCTGCCAGGAAGATAGGCTCCTGGTGTCTCGCGTCCTTGTGCCCGCGCGCGGTTTCGATCAGATACCGGGGGCAATTGCTCCGGAAGCCCCACACCATGTTCTGGCCGTAGCGATCCCGGGACACGGTGATGTTGAGCGCGTAGACGCCTTTGCGGGGGACGGTGGTCGACAGCGTCGCTCGACCGACGGGACCCAGGCCACCTCCCACGGGCTCGCCGTCATCGGGAATGCTTACTTCCTGCAGCACCTGGCGGTCTGGGCCGACGAGAATCGCGCGCAGCTCGGCGGTCGTGGCGCGCCTGTTCCGGTCGCGTTTGACCACCTCAACAACGAGTTCTCCTGGTTCAGCCAGGAAATAGACGCCGCCGCAGCCGCCGAACAGTGGGTGGATGTCGGGGAGCACCTCGGAGGCCTCCTTGGGGTCTGCGGCGGGCGCGGGGGCGTCTTGAGCCCAGGCCCCGTGCCAGAATGGTGGAGGAGCGCGAGCACGTATGCGAAACGCTTCAGCATGTCTCCCTGCCTCCTGTTGCTGTGGTCGTGCTGGGATCGGCCGTCTCGGTGCGGCGTCTCTCCTCTGAGACGTCTCAGCCGGAGCATATGGGCTACTCGCTCCCGAACCGGAACGCATACAGCTTCGTGCCGTACTGCAGCTCGAAGCGCAGCCGCACTGGACGGCCCTCGGGCGAGGCGACCGTGGAGTTGCCCCCCCAGCTTACCGTGTAGCTCGTCGAGTTGGCCGTGTGTATCCGGTCGCAGTCCTCCAGCGCGTACCCCTCGAGGGGCTTGCCGGTCTCGTCCTGCAGCTCGACCCGCGCGAGGCCGATCGCCGAGGTCTCGATGTTCAGCCGGAGCGTATCCCCCTCGAAGCGCAGGGGAGGCGTAGTGAACTCGCCGCCCTCATACTCCGCTTCCACACACGTGAAGCCGTCCTTACGCAAGACGACGCGGCTCAGCGTGTAGCGGCTTTGCGCCTCCTTGTGGCCCGTGTGCGGGTCATCGATAGCGATGTAGTATAGCCAGATCTCGTCGCCGCTCAGGTACATCCCGCGAGTCATGTACATGTTGAGCGAGTCAAAGGAGCCCTCGGGTCCCTGGGGAATCCACGGCTTGCGATCGTACCGCTCCCACGCGATCCCGTCTCGGCTGGCGTCGAGCTCAATGTCTTCCACACCGGCGTTGTAGATGCCCGGCTTGCCGTTGACATTCCCGCGCGGGAAGGGTGACATGTCGATGGGCAGGTACCAATCCTCATAGGAGCGGTAGCGGCAATTGAACAGGAAATACGCGTCCATGGCATAGGGATACTGGACCACCTGAGGGCAGTAGAAGTCCATCACTCTCACGCCGTTGAAGATCGGGTCGCGGTCGTCAGGCTCGAGGACGATCTCGGGCATGGGGAACTTCGACAGATCGTCGGTGACGGCGCGCCCGATGGTCCGCCGGCCATAGCGGTTCTCAGCGCCGTACCTCTGTTTGCCGAGGTTGCCGAAGTAGGGCACCATCTCGGGAGGACATTCATAGACCTTGTTCACGCGCACGTAGGCCACGTACTTGCCGAGGCGCGTGTCGTAGAAGCACACGTTGTGGCTATCCATCCCCTTCGGGTAGCAGGCCTGGGGTGGGAAGACGCCCTCGTACAGCACCCGCCAATCGGACCCGTCGCTCGCGGTGCTGACCCGGTTACGCATGCCGTCAATCTGCTTGTAGCGCTCCTCCGCTGGGGCCTTAGGGTCTTCGAACACGGTGGCTCCGCCCAACAGTATCCCCAGGATGTCGTCGGGCTCCGGGGGATTGAACCCGGACACGCGGCGCCAGTTGACGCCGTCTTTCGTGAGGGCGCTGTACCACTTGAAGCCCTCTTGCGGCACCACCAGCGATGAGTACCCGCCGAGATGGCCGACCAGGCACTTCTCGTTGGTCTTGATGGGGCGGCAGACAGATATCTGAACGTTCGTGGCGGCCTGCAGGTAGCGGCCGTCGATGAACACCTGGTTGCGGTCTCCGATGTCGATGGTCTTGTCCTCCTGTGCAAGGCACGGCGCGGCGAGTGCGATCAATGCCATAGCAAGCATCGTCACTGCAATTCCCACGTTGCTGTTGTACGGACGACCTGCCATTGGCCTCATCCTCATGTATGGGCGACAAACTCGATGGGAAGCGAATGGCGCTCGCACAACACGCTCAGGGCCCTGTACGCGGGGAGCACCGTCCGCGTCAACGCGTCCAGCAAGTATTGTTCCCGCTCGGAGGCGCTCTTCCCTTCGCCGAAGCGCAGGCAAAGCCCGGATGAGGAAATCACCACATGAGCCGCAGGATTGCCGAAGGTCGGAATGAACTCGTCACCCGATGGCA
>JALGSS010001049.1 GCA_029821745.1 Candidatus Zipacnadia bacterium | reverse complement strand
CGGGATGCTCCAGCACTACTCGGACATGGCCCCGGAGTGGATCGGGGGACGCGAGCAGGGGTGGTACGGCCATGGCAGAGCCAGTGGAGTCCACGCGGATGTAACGGATATCGAGCTTGACCCGACCCGCGAGCTGGCGTCCTTCGAGGTGCAGTGCTTGACCGAGGAGACACTCGTGGGTCTGCTGGGAGCCACGGTTCACACGGTGCGATAGCGGCATCGGGGCAGGTTAAGAGGCCGCAAGGGAGGAAGGCGGAGAGTAGGCGACATCTGCCGGACCTCGTTCGTCAACAGATGCCACGCATGGAGGAATGGAATGAGTGTGCTGTGGGCGCTGGTTCTGGTCGCATGCCTGATGTTCTGCTCCATGGCCGCAACGGCCGCCGATCCCCTCGAAGTCGGGAATCTCCACCAGTTGTTCATCGATGACCACGTCATCGCCGCGCGGACCGACGTCGACCTCACGCTCCATGAACCCACGAAGTACTCGGGCAGCCCTGTGTTGCGCCCTGAGCGCCCGTGGGAGAAGGGCGTGGCCCTGTATGGAACGGTGATGTACGACGAACAGGAGGGGCTGTTCAAGGCGTGGTACCGGGGCATGGAGGACACGTGCTACGTCTGCTATGCCACATCCGAGGACGGGATTAGGTGGGACAAGCCCGTCCTCAACGTGAAGACATACAAGGGCTCGACGGAGAACAACATCGTGCTGGGAAGCCGGACCCCGCTCTTCTACATCGACGGGTTCGGCGTGATCAAGGACCTGGATGATCCCGACCCGGCGCGGCGGTACAAGCTGCTGACCTACAACAACAAGCGCCGGTTCGCGGCGATGGTCTCGCCGGATGGCATCCGCTGGGAAGGCCCCATCAACCCGAAGGCGCACGACACCGGGGATGTCATCAGCGTGTACTACGACACCGGTCTGGACCAGTTCGTCGGGCTTCTGAAACGCCGCTTCGTATACGAAGACGGAAGCAGGAAGCGCGCGCGGCTGGTCTCGTACAGCGACGATTTCGTGACCTGGTCCGACCCCCAGTGGGCGCTGGTGCCGGATGAGAAGGACCCGCCGACTACAGAGTTCTACTCCCACGTGGCCTTCATGTACGAGGGCATGCGGATCGGATACGTCACGAAGTTCGAGACCGCCACCGAGAAGATCGACACGCAGCTATGCTTCAGCCGGGACGGGAAGAAGTGGGAGCGCTACCGCGAGCGGGTACCCTTCCTACCGAACGGGCCGGACGGCTCCTTCGACGCGGGGATGCTGATCGCGGGCGGCAGCGGCCTCGTCATCCGCGACCGTACCCTCTGGATTTACTACTGCGGATTCAACATCGACCATGCAGGCCGGACCTACGGCGATGCTGCCGATCTGGTAGGCATCGGCCTGGCGCATTTGCGCATCGACGGCTTCGTGTCGGCGGACGCGGGGCCTGAAGGTGGGACGCTGTTGACTGTGCCCCTGAGATGCTCTGCGAAGACGCTGCGGGTGAACGTCGACGCGTCCGGCGGCGAGGTCCGGGCGGAATTGCTGGATGCGAGGGGACGGCCGATCCCCGGCTATGATGCCGCGTCCGCGCTGCCATTCACCGGTGACAGCATCGACGCCCCGCTGGTCTGGCAGGGCCACACGGGAATTGCGGCGGTGGGAGAGACGGTGCAAGTGCGGTTCCACCTGAAGAATGCCAGTCTATACTCATTCTGGTTCGCGGAGGAGTAGCACGCGTCCTGTCGCCGGGGCCGGGCAAACGCAAGTTCTGAGCCCGCCGCCGCGCAGGAACGCAGGGGAGATATGCACATGGACCGAGCCTCGACATTGATCATTCTGGTTTGTCTGGGAGCGCTCTGTATGATGGGTTCATGGGCGGCGGATGTGCCTGGGTCGGGAGCGCAGGGCATTGCGGGCATCAGTGCGACGGAGCAAGCGTTGCGGGTCGAGATGGCGTGCCCGGGCCGGGACGTGCGACTGCTGGAGCTTCGCCCATATGACCGGTTCGACCCGGCGGCGGATGCGCGTTACCCCGTGGCCTGGGAGGGCAAGGTCGGGGACGCGCCGGTGCAGATCCCTCGCTTCGACCGACAGCGAGATCGGCTCTACAGCAAGTTCCAGGCGGTGGACAATGCGACCGGCGCCGCGATTGGTCCCGCGCACTATGTCGACGATCTCTCCGCGCTCCCCGCGTGGGACTTCGAGATGCCGTGGCCGGAGAGCAAGAAGGGAGTCACGTGCCCGGTCGACCTGGATGACCTGGTGACCCTCGGCGTCAAGTACACGGACACGAATGTGATGCTGCGAGGCGTCTTGGACCTCGACAGCGAGAACCCCGAGGAGACGTGGGAGGTGGATGGGCAGCGGTTCGGAATCAACCTGGGATACATCCGCCACTTCGACGCTCAGATCAAGCAGATGAACGATGCGGGGATCAATGTCACGCTGATTCTGCTCAACGGCGTGCCGACCCAGCCGGACCCGAAGAACCCCTTCATCCACCCGAAGACGGACCTCGCTCACGCGCCGAACCACTTGGGCTCCTTCAACCTCACCGATGAGGCAGGGCTACGGTGTTACCGGGCCGTGGTGGAGTACCTGGCGCACCGGTACTCCGACCCCAGCGGCGAGCACGGCTGGGTCAGCGGGTACGTGGTCGGCAACGAGCTGCAGTCTCACTGGTACTGGCACAACACGGGTCGCGTCAGTCTGGAGGACCTCGCCAGGGAGTACACGACGCAGCTTCGCGTGGCCTGGCTGGCCGTGCGACGCTACCACGAGCACGTCCGGGTGTACGCCTCCATGGAGCATCACTGGACGATGCGGTTTGATCCGGACCCGATGAAGTCTGTTCCCGGCCGCGACCTGCTCGAGGGCATCAATGCCTTCGCGAAGACCGAGGGTGACTTCCCGTGGCACCTTGCCTTCCACCCGTACCCGGAGAACCTGGGCAACCCGCGTTTCTGGGAGGACAAGACGGCAGTCTTCGGCCTGGACAGCCCGCGCATCACCTTCAAGAACCTGGAGGTAATGCCCGCTGTCCTGGAGCAGGAGCGGTTCCTGTACCATGGCGTGCGGCGGCGTATCATCCTGTCGGAGCAGGGCCTGCATTGTCCCGGCGGGCCTGACGGAGAGAAGATCCAGGCGGCGGCGTACGCCCTGGCATACTACAAGGTAAGCCGCATGCCCGAGATCGACGCGTTCATCCTCCACCGGCACGTCGATCACCGGGCGGAGGGTGGCCTGCATCTGGGCCTGTGGTCATGCAAACAGGACGGCCCAGACCCGTGCGCCCCTGACAAGGCCCGGATGATCCACGACGTGTTCCGGCTGGCGGACACGGAAGAATGGGAGGCGGCCTTCGAGTTCGCCAAGCCCATTATCGGCATCGAGGACTGGGCGGAAGCCGATCCACGCGAGGACGCGATCCCGGAGGACTCAGGAATCAGCCGAGAGGCGAAGGTGGAGAACTGCCTCGACTGGCGCACAACCTGGGAGCGGGATGCGGATGGTCGGCTGTACCCGACTGTATTCCAGCATCCACCCGGTGAGGGCGATCCCGTCGGGAAAGCGACGTACACCGTCGAGCTTCCTCAGTCACGAGAGGGTCACCGGATCGCGCTGCAGTTCGGCGTGCAACTGACCTCGGAGAGCGACGACGGGGTGCGGTTCGCGGTGCTGGTTGATGGCGTGGAAGCCTGGAGCGAGACTCAGACGCAGACGCGGCAATCGACGCACCACCAAGTGGACCTGTCGGCACACGCGGGCAAGACCATCCGGCTGACGCTGGAAGTGGACCGGCTGGAGAACGCCTCGCACGACTGGTCCACGTGGCTGCGCCCGGTGGTTCTGTACGTCCCCGAGGCGCAGCCGTAGATGAGAGAGAGCCGTACGCTACCGCAGAGGCAGGCCGGGGGCCGCCTTCAGTCCTCCAACTCGACAAGCCTGATATTGTCCAGGTAGCAGACGGCGTCGGTGAGCGCTGTGCTGACGAAACCCAGCCACTGGAGTTCCCAGAACCCCGTTCCGCTGAACGCGATGTCCGTGAACTCCTGCGACTCGCCGCCACGGGGCGTGAGTACCACGGAG
>JALGSS010000112.1 GCA_029821745.1 Candidatus Zipacnadia bacterium | reverse complement strand
GTCGAACCAGACCTTGCCGGTGACCGACTCCAGGCCCATGTAGAGCCGCAGATCGGTGGCTGTCTTAGGGACGGCGACCTGGAAGACGACGCGCTTCCAGTCGAATGTGCCGACGCCGATGTCCGCCTGAGGGTAGCTCCTTCCGCCCTCGTAGACGCTGGGGGCCATGTACTTGATCCCGTTCCAGGACTTGGGCTTCTCGGAGACATTCTCGGCCTTGACCATCCCGGTGAAGTAGAGAACGCAGCCCCGGACGCGCTCGACCGGGAGCACGAACTGGGCCACGTTGGAGCCGACAGGCGAGTCCGCGGGGCGCTCGACGGCAAGAGCGTGGTCGCTCTCGAAGCCTGGCTCGAGGGCTGTTGAGCCGCTCCAACCGTCGAGGTCATCGGGACCCTCAAAGCCGGTCTCGTAGATGACTTCGCCGACTGCGGCGAGCTCCGGCTGGGCGAGACATGGCACGGCGAAAAAGATGCATAGCAGTCCAGGGATCAGCAGGCGCATGGCCATCACCCGTTCGCAGTTAGTAACATTGCAGATAGGCAAAGGGTTCGTCGGGGCCCGAGGGGGCACCTTTCGCGCCCGGTGGGGTCAAGCGGCGCGCAGGGGAAGGTTGGGCCGGGAATGGCGGCGAAGATAGGGGACGGTCGGGGTGGGTACTACCGCGAGTAGTCAGAGGTCGGTGCGCCCCACACTCGCGCTAGACTACCAGTTGTAGTGGAACGGTATTTCGGCTACCATCGTATCTCAGGCGCCCTGGCTCAGGCAACGCTCCAGGGCCGTTGATGCCGTCGCAGCTCAGGCTTACGGAGGAACGGTTCCATGTCAGACGACCTGCACGGACAGCTCAAGAAGATGATCGTCGAGCGGCTCTTCCTGAATGTCGAGCCGGACGAGATCGGGCCCGAAGAAAACCTGATGGACGAGTACAACATCGACTCGGTGAACCTGTTCGAAATCATCGTGGGGCTGGAGGACGAGTTCGGGATCGAGCTCGAAGAGGATGACTTCAACGTGGCGACCTTCTCCACGGTGAACAATATCGCGGCATTCGTCCAGCAGAAGCAGGCCGGGTAGGTCACGAACCGGTGGCTGGATCAAACGGCGCAGGATCGGCAATGAGTGCGCGCATCATCAGTTTCGACAGTGAGGGCGAGGCCATCCACGGGCTGCTGTATCCGGCGGACGAGAGCCGGGGCCTGGTGGTGATCTGCGACCCCTTCGCCGAGGAGAAGAAATGCGCCCACAGGCCCCTGGTTGACGCGGCGAGGGCCCTGTCTGGGGCTGGATACTCCGTTCTACGCTTCGATTACCGTGGAACCGGCAACAGCGGGGGCCGCTTTGTCGATGTGACGCCCGAGCACTGGATGCAGGATATCCACCGGGCGGTCGACTTCGGCAAGCAAGAGCTGAACCCGCCCTGGATCGCGCCGGCGGGGCTGCGGCTCGGGGCAACGATGGCCGCGCGCGTGGCCTGCGAGCGAGACGACATCGGGGGCCTGATCCTGTGGGAGCCGGTGATTGACGGGGCCCGGTACGTCAAGCAGAACCTGCGGCGGTCGCAGATCAAGGCGATGCTGACCGACGAACAGCAGTTTGATGCGGGCGACGTGAAGGAACGCCACGCGGGTGATGTGGTGGACTTCGACGGGTATGAGATCAGCGCTGCGACGATGCAGCAGCTTGAGGCGATGGGCCTGGGCGAGAGTGAGGGGACTTTCGGCGGCCCGGTGCTGGTGGTGAACATCGGCCCCCGTGACGAACCGGGAGATGCGTACGCCGCCCTGGCGGCCACATTCCCAGAGGGACAGGCCCGGGGCATCCGCCTGGAGCCTTTCTGGAACCGAATCGGGCTGATCGACGGGAGCCCGATGATCGAGATAACGGCGCAGTGGCTCAGTGAAGTGAGACAATGACGCAGAGCCACCACGGTGCCTTGATTGCCTGAGATATGGAACGACACTTTCAGTTCGAAGTGGACGGCGCGACGCTGGTCGCGACGCTGCACCAACCGGATGACGGCCAGTGCAAGCCGCTGGGACTTGTCCTCTTGCATGGCTGGGCGGGCTACCGAATCGGGGCCCACCAGATGTTCGTGAAGCTGGGCCGCCGGGCATGCGAGCACGGTTTCGCGTGCCTGCGATTCGACTTCCGTGGGCGCGGCGATAGCGAAGGGGATATGTCGGCCGGCACGCTGAGCACGATGATCCGCGATGCCCGGGTGGCGGCCGAATTGCTTCTGGCGGACACACCGGTGGAGCGCATTGCGCTAATCGGGGACTGCTCGGGGAGCGAGGTCGCCATCGGCGCCGGACCGCTTATCGATGCCTGCACACATCTGGCCCTGTGGTCGGCGCCCATCGTGGGGGCCGGCCGAGAGAGTGCCGACGAGGCGAAACGCAAGCACATCTTCAGGCAGTACCTTGGGAAGCTGCTGCGGCGCGAGACATGGCAGAAGTTGATCGGCGGCCGTCTGCAGATCGGGATGATCAAGAAGGCGCTTCAGAGCGGCGGCAAAGGCGCTGGGGAGCAGGGGGCCGAGAGCGACAAAGACATTGATTGGTTGGGACGATTCACGGGTTTCGGGGGCGATGTGCTGTTCATCTATGGCAGCAAGGACCCAACCGCAGAGGCGGCTCTGGAGCATTACGAAGCCCTGACGAAGGAGGCCCGGCGTGAATGGCGGCACCATCTGATTGATGGGGCCAATCATGCCTTCTACTCAGTTCAGTGGGAACGCGAGGTCATCGAGACGACGCTGGACTGGCTTCAAGGGTAAGCAACGAAGGGCCTGAGCGGAGGATCCATGGTCGAGGAAGTTGGCCCGCAGCACCCACTGAGGGTGCTGTATGTGCACCACGCGGAGATGGTCTACGGGGCGGCTGAGAGCCTGCTTTCGCTACTCCGGCATTTCCCACAGGGGGCTGTGGATGCGACGCTACTTAGCCCGCCGGGAAGCGCCTTATCGACGAGCGGGGCCGAGGGTGTCAGCACTCACATCCCGGTCGAGCCGTGGGAACTGCAGCTCAGCCCGGACCCCGTTGTGCTGGCGAGGCAATGGCAAGGTCTCACGCGCTTGAGCGCGGCGATCCGGTCGGCCGCCAAAGCGGGCACCATCGACCTGATCCACGCCAACACGTGGGCGAGCGCTGTCGCCGCCGCGCGAAGCGGCGTTCGTGGTGTGCCGCTCCTGTGGCACGTGCGCGACCTGAAGCTCCGCCAGTTCGTCCCCGGCTGGCTGCGGGGCCGGTGTGCGGGGCAGATCGCGATTTCGCGCACGGTGCGGGAATTTCTCGTCGGGCGAGGCTACCCGGCCGATGAGGTACACTTGGTCTACAACGGCATCGATCCGGCCGATTTCGAAGCGAAACGCTCGCGGGATGAGATACGGTCGGAGCTTGGGCTGGACAACGATGCGCCGGCCATCATCGCTGTGGCCCGTCCGGCGCCCTGGAAGCGGCATGAATTGCTCCTGGAAGCCGCGGCGCAGGTAGCTGCACAGGTGGACGGCACGCAGTTTCTGTTCGCGGGTGCTCTGGGGGAGCGTGAAGAGCAGCGCGTGGCGGAGCTGAGACAGCTTGCGGCGGACCTGGGCATCGCCGCGCAGGTGCATTTCCTGGGACACCGTGACGACGTGGCGGATGTGGTGGGCGCGTCGGATGTGTTCTGGCACGGGGCCGACCGCGAGCCGCTGGGCCGCGTGGTGCTCGAGGCGATGATGCTGAGTAAGGCGATTGTGGTGCCGGATTCGGCGGGCCCGGGTGAAATGATCGACCATGAGGTGACGGGCCTGGCGGTGGAGCCGGGAAGCGCGCCGGCACTCGCCGAGGGCGTGGTGAAGATGCTCACGGAGCCGGACTTCGCCCGGCGGTGCGGTCGGCAGGCCCGCCGGCAGGTTCTGACTCGCTTCAGCGCCGATACCATGGCGGCGGAGACGCTGGCTGTGTACCGGCAGGTGCTTCAGGGGTCGTCACCGTGAAGATAGTCGTCGATGCGATGCTCCTTGGCGGCAAGCACTCGGGGGTCGAAGTGGCCATCGAGGGCTTGTGCCGGGGCCTGGGGCAAGCCGCCGGCAAGCATGAGGTGCTGATCGCGCACCGGGCGAGCTATGAGGGTCGCTGGCTGCAGGCAGGCAACGTGGAGACGCTTGCGGCGCCGAGCGCCGAAGTGGGCGGACAATCGCGTTGGGCGCATCGCGTGGGAGCGCTTGGTGCTCCCACGTCTGGCGAGGAAGTGGGGAGCGGACCTCCTGCACGGGCCGGGCTACGTGATCCCGCCGGGCTGGCGGGGCCCATCCGTGGTAACCGTGTACGACGTCCTGGCGTTGAGCCACCCGGAGTGGTGCAAGGGCGCCAACGCGCTTCACTACCGCGTGGCGCTTCCTCAGAGCATCCGCGGGGCCTCGGCGGTGGTCGTGCCCTCGGAGACCGTGGCTACAGAAGTGGTTTCGCACGTGGGCATTCCGGGCGAGAAACTGCATGTGGTGCCCCTGGGGCTCTCGGAGCAGATGCAGCCCGCCGACGAGGAACAGGTCAAGGCTGTACGGCAAAGGCACAATCTGCCGGAACGGTACGTCCTGTGGGTGGGGAACCTCGAACCCAAGAAGAATGTTGCCCAGATGGTTCGGGCGTTCGAGTTGGCGTCTGAGAGCATTGAGCAAGACTTCGTGCTCGCGGGGCGCATCGCGTGGAAGGCGGAGTCGTCCCTGCGGGCGATCGCCGAAAGCCCGGCAGCGGCCCGGCTGCATCGGCTGGGGTACGTGGCGAGCGAGGAGCTCCCGGCGCTGTACTCGGGGGCGGATCTGCTGGTCCACTGGTCACTGTATGAAGGCGCGGGCCTGACGCCGCTGGAAGCGATGGCCTGCGGGACACCCGCCGTCGTGTCTGACGGGGGAGCGCTGGGGGAACTCGCGGGACAGCGGGCGACGGTGGTACCCCTGGGGGATCCGGCGGATCTTGCGGCGGCGATGGTCGAGTTGCTCCGCGACGCTCCCCGGCGAGATGAGCTCGGGCGTGCCGGGCGCGAGTGGGCCACTCAGTTCACCTGGCAGGCGCATGCTGATCGCGTCATAGGAATCTACGAGGAGGCCGCAAGTCCGAGTGGGTAGACGTAAGCGCGGCGAGGGCAAGCTGGGCGTAGTTGTGGGAGAGTTCCCATCGACCTCGGAGACGTTCATCCTGCGGGAGATGGTGGAACTCGAACGCAAGGGTTTTGACGTGGTTCCGCTGGCTCTGCGCGCACCCCAGGACGGTGAGCCCCACGCCGACAGCGTGAGTCTCGGTAAGCGCACCGTGCACCGTCCCGCGCCGTTCTCGGGCGCGTGCCTGCTCGGGCAAATCGCTGCGATGGTCCGATACCCCGTGGGGTATGCCAGTGCGCTGGTCTTCGTGCTGCGTCACTCGCTGTCGTCGCCGCGGAACCTCCGCGAGTTGTTCGGGGCTCTGGCCTCGGCGGGCTGTCTCGCGGTCAGAATTCCGCGGCGCAAGCGTCTGGCCCATGTGCACGCGCAGTTCGGAAGTTACCCGGCGACGGTGGGGCTTTTGCTGACGGAAGTGCTGGGGGTCACCTTCAGCATGTCGGTGCATGCCCGGGACGTGTTCACCAATGAATCAATCCTGATGTCGACGAAGCTGTCGGAAGCCGAGTTCACGACGGTCTGCACACGGGCGGGATTGGAGCGGCTTCAGAGGCAGCACCGGATTCTCGCGGGCGACGACCTGCATCTCATCCACCACGGGATCAACGCGACCCTCTACATGCCCTCGCAGGAGCCCACTTTTCGGCCGCCCGTCGTGCTGTCCGTGGGGCGCCTCGTGGAGAAGAAGGGGTTCGATCTGCTACTGCGTGCGGCGGCGTTGGCACGGGCCAACGGGGCGGATTTTCGCCTGGAGATCGTGGGCGACGGTCCCCTGCGGGAGGACCTGGAGCGTCTGACGGTCGGTCTGGCTCTCCAGCGTATCGTGACCTTCCATGGGCGCATGACCCAGGAGGAGTTGCTGCCGATCTACCGACGAGCCCACGCCTTTGCGCTGGCGAGCATTGTCACCGAGGACGGGGACCGGGACGGGATTCCCAATGTGTTGATCGAGGCCCTCGCCCTGGGCATTCCGGCGATAGGCGCTGCGACGGGCGGGATTCCGGAGTTGATTGAGCACGAGGTGACCGGTCTGCTGGCGAAGCCCGGAGACGTCCAAGACTTGGCGGAGCAACTGGAGCGCATCATCTACGACGAGGAGCTCCGGGCCGGCATGCGGGAAGCCGGCCGGGCCAAGGTCGTTCACGAGTTCGACATATCGAATACCGTTGATCAACTGGCGATGCTGCTGCGGGACTACGTCAAGCCGGCAGACCGGCAGGAGCAACGCGGGGCCGAGGGCTAGCTCGCCGGCCCGACAGACGCTGAGAGTGAGACGCTGACTTCCTGGAGCGCGATATGCGGGACGATTTCAACACTCCGGACGAGTTGGAAGCCGAGGACGCGAAGTCGGACGCCACTGCTGGGAGGCAGATGGGCATCGCCGCGGTCATCATCACCGCGTTCCTGATGCTGGGTAAGGTGATGGGATACGGGAAGGAGATGGTCATCGCGAGCCTCGGCGCGAGTCGGGGCACTGACGCCTTCAAAGTGGCGTACAACAGCGTCATCTACACGATCTACACCAAGGTAGAGAAGCTCCTGCGCCCAACGTACCTGCCCGAGTTCGTGAAGCTGAAGCGGGAAGAGGGCGAAGAGCGAGCATGGCGTGTCGCCAGTGCCATGACGGGTTTCCAGTTCATCCTGCTGGGTGTATTGGCGGCGGTGTGTGTCGTCTACGCCAAGCCGATCCTTCTGTTTGTTGGGAAAGGGCTGGCGGATGATCCGGCCGCCTTGAACCGCGGGGTCGTGATGCTCCGGGTGATGGCTCCGGCTCTGCTGTTGTTCTCGCTATCGGTGATGCCCGAGTTGACCCTGCACGCGTACAAGAAGTTCACGCTCCCGGCGGTCGCAGAGGCGGGGTTCCGTTTCACTGTCGTCGTGGTCAGCCTGACGCTGCTGTACATCATCTGGCCTTCGTACTACAGCGTCGCGCGGCCCTTCCGTGGGGAAGATGCGATTTTCGCGGTGGCCTTCGGCGTGCTCGGGGGCGGCTGTCTGCGATTCCTCCTGCAACTCCCCGGCCTGTTCGGGAAGCTGCGGCTGTACAAGCTGACGGCGAACGTCTTGGGTGACACAAGCGCCCGGCATATCCTCGGGCTGATGCCGCCGGTGCTGGTGGGTGTGCTGTTCTCCACGATGCGCACATGGGCCGACAGCCGCTTCGGCACCGACATCGGAGAGGGTGTGTACACGTGCCTGGACTTCGGACGGAAGATCCCCGACCTCTTCCTGCAGACATTGCCGCTGGCAGTGAGCTTCGTCGTCTACCCCTATCTGTCGGAGTGGGCTGTTCGTGGTGAGAAGGACAAGATGGCCGATGCCCTGGTGACGGCGACCCGGGCCATGGCATTCATCTACGTGCCGCTCAGCGTGGCGCTCATGATCGTGTCGCTGCCGATCATCCGACTGGTCTACCAGGCGGGTGACTTCACGGGCGAGAACGCGGCGCTGTCGGCCCTCGGCGTGTACTGGTACTCGCCGGGGCTCTTCTTCTTCTCCGTCGAGGGCGCGATCAACAAGTGGTTCTTCGCGTTCAAGGACACCGTGACGCCGAACATCACGGGGGCGGCATTTGCGGTGGTCCACGTCATCATCGGCTATCTGGGCGTGTATGTGCTGGGGCAGAGCGCGCGGAGTCGGCTCTCGTGGGTTGCGGCGGCGTTGACGATCAGCAAGAGCAGCAAGGTGATCGTGCTGTACAGCCTCTTGCGCAGGCGCATCGGCCGGATTGATCTGGGCAAGCAGGTCGTTTTCGCGATCAAGCTGGCGGTCTGCGTGGGCCTGATGGGACTGGCGCTATGGTTCCTGGAGCAGCAGATGGCCCCGCATCTGGAGCTCTGGCAGGCACCCGGAGGCCTGAAGGTGAAGGCGCTGGTGAACCTGACCGCAAGCTTCACCGTTGGGGCAGCAGTCTTCCTCGGCGCCGCCCGGGCAGCCCGCGTGGAGGAACTCAGCCTTGTGGTCGAGGCCGCCCGGAAGGGTGTCAGGAAACTCTCCGCGAAGCTGGGGAGGAACCGTGACTGAGCGGAAGGTCCGCGTGGTCGAGGTGCTGGAGGCGCTCGTTGGCGGCACCAAGAAGCACGTGCTCGACCTATGCCTGGGGCTCGATACGGATCGCTTCGAGGTGCACGCCCTGCTCTCGCCCTTGCGGGATTCTGATGCGGAAGGCACCACCCGATCGCTGCGGAGCGCGGGCGTACGCGTCACGCACACCCCTATGCGGCGCGGGATCGACCCGGTGCGGGCCGCGCAGTGCATTGCGCAGGTCACGCGTTACCTCAAACAGGTGCGCCCCGACCTTCTGCATGCACACAGTTCCATTGCCGGTCTGGTCGGGCGTGTGGCAGCCAGGCGGGCAAGAACTCCAGGCGTTGTGTACACTCCGCACGGTTTCCCCTTCTGCATGCATTCGTCCCGGCTTGGCCGAGCATCGTTCCTGGCCGTCGAGCGTGGCCTCGCCCGGTGGACGGACCGGATCATCGCGGTGTGCGAGGGCGAGCGTGAGATAGCCGTGACTTCGGGAGTGGGCCAACCGGACCAGTGCGTTGTGATCGAGAATGGTATTGAGTTCCCTCCTACGCCGGCGATCCAGCGAGATGAGAAGCTCTCGGTCTTGGCGCTTCCGACGAACGCCCAGGTGGTCCTGTGTGTCGGGGATCTGCGCCCCCAGAAAGGCCACCGGTTCGCGATCCGCGCAATGGCGACGGTAGCGTCCTTGGTACCCGATGCGCATCTGGTGATCGCGGGCGAGGGTGAGCTACGGAGCGAACTGGAGGCCGAGGCGACACGTGCGGGCGTGTCTGACCGCGTCCATCTGGTTGGCACGCGGACCGACGTGCCTGAGCTTCTGGCCCTGTGCGACGTGTTCTGTCAGCCCTCCCTGTGGGAGGGATGCCCGTACGCGCTCATCGAAGCGGCGGGTGCCGGTTGCGGCGTGGTGGGCAGTGAGATTCCGGGCATTGCCGACATCGTCAGGGACGGCGAGACGGGGTGGCTGGCGCCGGCGGGAGATGCCCGGGCCCTGGCCGAGTGTCTGGTCGATGCACTGTCGTTGCCCGTGGACGCGCGGCGGCGTGGCGATGCAGCTCGCGAATTCGTGCGCGACCGGCACTCGCTGGAGCGCATGATCGCGCAGACGGCGGCGTTGTACGAGCGGCTTGCGGGGACTGATTAGGCGGGGATGCTAGGTGGGCGGCTGATCTTCGCCGGTCGGCGCAACGGCCTGCGTGAGCCGTCGCTCAAGCTCGTCGGCTTTCTGGCGTGAGAGGCCGTCCGCCTGGGCGCGGGCCAGGTCGAGTGCCTGTCTGATGGTGGGCGTGAGGTTGTCGACGACGGCGGGCGTGGCGGCCCATTCCGGCAACTGGCTGAAATGCAGGACAGCCTGTTGCGCAATCTCCAGTCCCTGGTCCCAGTTGCCCGCGAGAATGGCGATGAGGGCCTGTGCCGTGTAGCCGTAGGCGCAGGCGAGACCGTCGCCGGACCGCTGAACGACGAACAGCTTCCGGGCCTCCTGAGTCCGCCCCTCGTCCAGCAGGTGAAGCGCCCAGATTCCCCCCGCCAAGGCGTCCTTCGTTCTCGCGCGGACGGCGCTTCGCGCCGCCTCAAGCGCCTGCTCGAGTTCCCCTCGCGTGACGTACACGCGGACCGCTTGCTCGAGGATCCGGGCGTCCTTCGGGGCTCGGAGCAGGGCGATGCGCGCGTTCTTGAGAGCCGCCTGCAGGTCGCCTTGGCGCATGGCGATCTCGGCGCGCACCCGTGGCGGGTACGGCGAGCCAGGGCTGCCGATTTCGTACTGCTTGAGGGCCCACAGTGCAGTCTCATGATCGTCGGCGTTCAGCGCTGAGCGCGCGACGACCTGGAACGCGCGCAGTTGGGTGGGTGTGGGCAGGCAACGGATCACCTGCCGCGCGAGATCCCGCGAGCCGGCCTGGGCGCAATGCTGGACGAAGTCGAGGAGCAGCGACAGCGTGCGCGGGCGGATGCCGACCAGACGACTGAGCTGAGCGCGCTGAACGAAGCCATGACAGACGGCGTGGGCGAGGACGCGGATGACTCGGAGATCGTTGGAGACCGCATTGCACTCCTCGGCCCGCTCAGATACCTGGAGGGCTTTGGGGGCGCGGCCGGAGCGCAGGTAAGACCACCCGAGGGCCATCCAGACCTGGGGCTCTCCGGTGATGTCCAACTCGCCCCGGATGGCGCGCTCGATGACTTGAACCGCTTCGTCGTAGTGACCGGCCATAGCGAGTTCGATGCCCAGATTGGCGATGATCGCGTCATTGGCCGGCAGCAGGTCACTCGCTTCGCGGAGCAGACGGAGGGCCTCCTTCGAGTTTCCCCGGGCACGAGCGAACATCGCCTCGACGAGACACTGCCAGGCGCGGGCGTCCTGGAGTTTGGGGTCCAGGAACTGGGCGCGGACGAACAGGAAGCGAGCCAGTCGGGCGCCGATGCGCCCCGTCGGCATTGCTGCCTGTCCGATCCAGAAGAACCATTTTGCCAGGAGCTTGGTTAGCATGACCCTGTAGCGCCAGAGGTCGGGCAGGATTGTACCATGTGGCCGGTTCGTGGCTCCGTCCCTAGATGGGCTCGTCTCCCGGGAAGACGCTGTTGCCGTGGCAGTCGTAGGCGACGATGACTGGGAACCCATCGACTGTCAGATGGCGGACCGCCTCGGGCCCGAGGTCTTCGTAGGCGATGATCTCGGCTGAGGTCACAGCCTGAGCCAGCAGAGCCCCCGCGCCGCCGATCGCTACGAAGTAGACTGCGGAGTGCCGCTTGCAGGCTTCGCGGACCTCGACACCCCTATTACCCTTCCCGATGCTGGCCTTGAGACCCTCCGCGTGCAGACGAGGCGCGAAGGCGTCCATCCGGTAGCTGGTCGTCGGTCCGGCGGCCCCGATGGCGTGGCCGGGCGGTGTGGGCGTGGGTCCGCAGTAGTAGATGACCTGCCCCGGAAGAGCGAACGGAAGCTGTTCGCCTGCGTCGAGGGCATCGCACAGGCGCTTGTGGGCCGCGTCCCGGCCCGTATACATTTCCCCGCTGATGAGGACGCGGTCGCCGGCCTGCAGGCCGCGAACATCGTCGTCGGTCAGGGGAGTGTGGATTCTCTTGTCAGTACCGGTCATTATCAGATGCCTTGTTGGTTGCTGGTGGGCTAAAGGACTGCGCTCACGTGGCGCGCGGCGTGACACTGAACATTCAGGGCCAGGGGCAGGCTGGCAATGTGGCAGGGATGCCTGTTGATATGCACCGCGAGCGCCGTGGTGCGTCCCCCGAGGCCCATGGGGCCAACGCCCGTTGCATTGACGGCTTCCAGGATTTCGGCTTCCAGCTCGGCCACCTCGGGCAGGGGGCTGGGCTGCCCAATGTCTCGCAGGAGGGCTTCCTTCGCCAGAAGGGCCGCCTTCTCCATCGTGCCCCCGAGACCGATGCCCAGGACCAGCGGCGGGCATGGCTTGCCCCCCGCTTCGGTGATCCGGTCCACGATGCGCCGGATGACCCCTTCTCTACCCTCTGCCGGGACCATCATCCAGACCGCGCTCATGTTCTCGCTGCCGCCGCCCTTGGGCGCGAGGGTAAGTTTCAGACTGTCCCCCGGCACGAGCCTCACATGCACGACGGCCGGCGTGTTGTCCCCCGTGTTGGTGTTGCGCTGCAGCGGGTCCCGGACCATGGACTTGCGCAGGTATCCGGCCTCGTAACCGCGACGCACTCCCTCGTCGATGGCTTCCTGTAGGTCGCCGTCAATGTGGGCGTCGGCGCCGATCTCGGCGAATACGACCGCCACGCCGCAGTCCTGGCAGATGGCGATGCGCTGGTCACGGGCGATGGCAGCGTTCTCAATCAGCTTGCCGAGGATGTCCGCCGCCACTGGCGAGTCTTCCTGTCGCAGGGCGGCCCTGAGAGCCCCGAGCACGTCCTCAGGGAGTTCGAAGTTGGCCCGTTGGCACAGGTCGGAGACGGCCTCGGTGATGTCGGAGGGCTGGATCTGTCGCATGTTGGCGTTAATGTTGGTCCAGGGATGGTAAGTGGTGGCGCGGTATGGTTGTCCGGTGCCCCAGGCTGGTCACTGCTTCAGGGCACGCATGGCGTCCATGATCTCGCGGTAGCCGATGAGCTTGATGTCGAGCTGTTCGATGAGCTTCCGCGTGTTGGGGTCGATCAGCCAGCGGTAGTCGGCGTCTCGTCGGGCATGGGTTCCCGAGATGGCCTGCATCTCGACCCCGTCGATGGCCGGGTGCAGGTACAGCTCGGTAATTCCGGGCTTGAGTCGTCGAAGGATCCCGTTGTAGAAGTCCGCCATGTCGCCGGCGTCCTTGGGCATCGGAAGGCCGTGTATCAGGTGATCCGGGCCGAGCACGCCTGCCGCTCGCTCCTTCTCCTTGCGGCCCGTCGCGCCCATCAGATTGTACAGTTCGGCGGAGGCCTGGCGTTGCGGGAGATTGTAGTCGACCGCGAGCTTCATGTAGACCTTCCAGAAGTCCTCGTTCAACTGCATGGTGCCCATGTGCGAGTCGATGTGCGTCGGGTTGATCCCCAGCTTGATGGCGTAGTCGATCTGTGCCCTGCCCTCAATCTCGGCCTCTTCCGGCGTAGCATTCGCCCACACTTCCTCGCACTCGCCCCAGATATAGCCATCCGGCGCCAGCAGGCCCGGAACTGCTGCCCGCCCGGCGATGGGGGCCCACCGGTACCGGCTCCACTCGCTGGTATGGGTCAGATGCACGCCAATATCGGCATCAGGGTGATCCTTGACCCAGAGGGCGACCTCTTTGACCCAGGCCGTGGGCATCATGATGCTGGCTGATGTGAGAATGCCGTTCTCGAAGGCATCCAGCACGGCCACGTTCGTAGCGTGGCTCATGCCCAGATCGTCGGCGTGGACTATCAGCACACGGTCGGTGGGCTCAAACCCAAGCAGTTCGGCCGTTGATTTGTCCGCGTCGATCGCGAAGGTTGCGCCACACAGGACAGCCATGATGATCGCCGCCAGGATTGCTCGCACGGATATGCTCCTTTGGGGAAACGGTGCTGTGCGATGGCCACTAACCCGCTAGTTCACCACGGCTGACAGTATCCTGTCAATGTTTCCTGCCAGGACGAGGGCGAATTCATCCGCGGTGAACTGCATCTTGCGGACCTTCTCAAGCTCAACGGCCGTGAAGTTGAAGAAGGGCTGACTCGTGCCCGAGACATCGGAGCCGAAGATGATGCGGGTTGGCGGGACGTGTTCGGCCACGAACGCCAGATTCGCCGGCAGGGCCATCGACGTGCCGAAGTAGACGTTGGGGTTGTCGAAGAAGCGCTCCATGTCGGGCGTGCCGCCGTTCAACTGGCCGCAATGGGGGATGATCACCGGCAAGTCGGGATTGCGGTCGATGAAGGCGATGGTATTGCCGAGTTCTTCCTCCAGAATCACGGGCACGTTGCGGGCGCGGATGCGCTCAAGCATGGCCTCGCAGCCGGGCTGAGTGTAGTCGTAGCGGGGCTCATCGGCGTGGCGGTGCCACTTGATACCGACGAACTCATCGAAGTCGTCGGCGATGAAGTAGTCGTTCCAGACGAAGTAGAAGGGGTACATTGCCGAAGCGCGCCGTGACGCTTCGAGCACGTAGGCGTTCGCCGCGACCCTCGACTCGTGGGTGTCGACGATGCGGTACATATCCTCGGGGAACGCGAAAACGACGGCCCCAGTGGCACAGGCATCGGCGAGGTCATCCTGCAGAGTCTCAAGCGTGTAGGCTTTGTGCGGCCCGTCACCGAGATGCACGTGTGCGTCGATGATTCTCATGAAGCACGTTCCTTCGGGCCACGGCGCCAAGCCGTGGCTGTTGCGTTGTCCCGTGGCGCCGGGCGTCAAGTCTTGAGCACGAAGAGGGGCTCGAGACGGGCCGCGACGGTGCCCATC
>JALGSS010000111.1 GCA_029821745.1 Candidatus Zipacnadia bacterium | reverse complement strand
CTCGAACGAGCTCTCGGCCGCCAGAAACCGATGGTTGGCGAGGTCATCCGCGAGGCCCGCAAGGCGAAGAAGATGACCCAGAAGGACATGGCGGAGCTCTTCGGGGTCAGCCAGGCGATGGTCTCACAAATCGAGACAAACAAGCGGCCGATACCCGACGAACTGGAGAAACAACTGCTGAGCTGGCTGGCCGATGGGTAGTAGGGGAGAGGGCAAGAACACGGCCTCGGGAGCCGTCGTATGACCCGAGTGAAGTATGTACGGTCGGTCACAAAGCGATGGGGACGATTGGTCTGAGGAGCAGTGGACCAAATGGCAAATATAAGCAGCTACTCACTTTTTTCCTGCAAAATATAAGCAGCTACTCACTTTCTTGTCGGCGGATATAAGCAAAGATTCACTTTTTTGCCGGAACGCGCCTCCGAAGGCGAAGTGCCTTCAGGCCAAGGGGCGCAAGGGCTCAGAGCACTTTGGGAATCGCGGGCTGAGTTGCCTACAAGTGTTCTACAAGTAGAACACAAGGGGGGCAGGGCCGTCCTTGCAGGTCCGGCCTGCCCTTTACGAAGGCGCAACCTGTGACGATCCGGTGAAGCAGCAAGCAGTTCAGGGCCAATGAACCTTGCTAACAGCAAACGTCCAAGACACATCGAAGGCATATCGACGGATGCGATCTTCTCATGCAATACTACGCCGCATATCGCACTGATCCCAGAGCCTGGCTTTGCAATGAGCAGGCAAAAAAAACCGCCGACCAAAGATCGGGCGGCGGGTTGTTGTAGCAGGTTACAGCTTGGGTACGACCGTTAGTCGTCCTTGCGACGCCTCAGCCACGCAAGACCCACCGGGAACATACCGAGCAGCAACAGAGCGCTGGACGGCAGTTCAGGGGTGACGCCACCGATCAGCGGGTCACTGCTGGAGACGAGCCAATCGTTGCCGGGTTCTGACTCATCGACTCCTGGCGTGGTCGGGTCATCGTACTTACCCTCGCCAGTAAAGCGGAATTCCACATCATGCGGATTGACCGAGTCATTGAAGGGGTTCGTGAGCCAGCAGGCATTCGCGGCACCCGCCCCCCAGAATGGATCAACAGCGACTTCTCCGTAGGCGCCGCCATTACTGCCTATGTCACCGGGCGGGGATGCAGGGAAGTAGGTGTTGACAAACTCGGCTGTCGCAGGGAGAGTTGTGTCGGTGCCGTGCACCGACTCGAAGGTCCACAACGGCACGGCGCCGCTGGCTTTCGTGAAACCAGCCCCCGGCGAGTCAGTGACACCTGGGTACTCGGGGTTACCGCTTGCTGGGCGGCCGGTGGGGCCAGCTTGCCAAGCCGTAGCGAAGTCATCGACCCCGACGGTGGGTTGGTTCGCGAAGAAGGCGGAGCGGAAAGTGTCGCCCCAGATCTTCTGAACAGGGCTCCCAAAGACGTCTTGCTGGATCAATCCCTGGTCGTGTTCATCCCAGAAGATCGCGGTGATCTCCCAGCCGCCGTCACCCGTGTTCCACACCAGGTTGGTTTCATTCCAGGCGCTATCGACGGCCCAGATTTGATCCAGGCGCAGGATGCCCCACGTGTCCTCTCCTGCAGGACCGGCCAGGGGGTCGATGCGATACGGGTCCACCTCCAATGGATCATACGCGGCCAGGGTCTTGATGAAAACAGGGTTCCCAGCCAGATCGTCCCAAAGCTTCGCGGTGCCGTGTAACTGACCCTCGGTGTATGCCCCGTCCTTGAGGTTGTAGTACTGCGTGCCGACATCGTAGTTGCTGAGGTGCATGGACACCGGCCCAAACGGGTCACTGAATGGGCTGTAGTACGCCCATGTAGGCGCGCACAATGCGCACAGAAGGGCGGTGGCCATTACCAATTTCAGAGCTCTCATCATGTTTCTCCTTTCCTACGAACACACGTCACTAACAGGAAAAACTAAAACGACTTCTCTGGAGATCGGCCACCTCCCCCGGCGACAGCACGTGGTGCCGCACGGGTCGCAGTGATTAATGGCCGGCAAGCTCACAAGCGCCCTGGGTCTCGCAGCCAGCCAGACATGTTTAGAATCATACTCAAAAGGATAAAGGATTACAACTAAAGCTCTTTGCAACGAGTTTTGTCCGCCCGATCAAGACGAACTTAGACCCGTAGACAACGATACAGCACCGAATCTTGCGTGATCGGGCTCCTATTAGCCGGTACTGTCACGCCCCAGTGGGCATCTCATGTCCCTGGGGTTTATTGTGTTGCCTGGTTACTGCGCATCGGCGTGCCTGTGAGCGCGTAGCGGTAGGCCATTGATGTCCGCGCACTACCCACACGTGCACACGCCAATGCACCTTGATATATTCTACGCAGAAACAGCCTGTACTACCAGACAAATATCGCTTCTTGACTTGACATTTAGGCAGCTTTGATGCTATAGATACCCTTGATCAAGTCTTGAGCTTCATCGGAGGCTACGGTATGGCAGCAATCGGGGCAAGAGAGGTCACCACTGACTACCTGAGTCAGTCTGTGAACCGCATGGCGCGAATGACGCGTCGGATCAGATTGCTCAGAGATGCCGGCCTGCTTGGGCGCAGCGGCTTTACGAAGCACATCACACGAGCGACAACATTGGAGGATCTGCGCGAAGCTTATCGCTTGGTCCACGACGCATACGTTGAGCAAGGGTATATTTTGCCGCATCCCACTGGATTGCGGCTCCGGCCCTTCGAAGCATTACCAGACACGGCCACATTCATCGCAAAGGTTGATGGCGAGATCATTGGCGTGATAAGTCTTGTGCTCGAGGCTCAGGGCCTCGGCTTGCCGTCGGAAAAGGTCTTCGAGAGCGAGATCGCCGAGCTGCGCAACAGTAAGTACAGTGGCCCGATCTGCGAAATCAGCAACTTGGCGGTCAAGCCCGAGTATCGGAAGACGAGTGTTTTCTACGAACTGATCCAACCGATCTTTGCGCAGGGCTTTCTTTGGGGCTGTCCTTGGGGATTCATCTCCATCTGCCCGAAGCACGCGAAGTTCTTCAGAGACGTCATCCAGTTCGATCCCTGGGGAGACTGCCGGAACTACTGCGAAGAGACCGAGGATGAGGTTGTGGGGATGCGCATGGAAGCGGCGACGATTGAGCAGCGGTTCCACGCGACAGATGAATTGCTCGGCGACGACGCGTTTCTCCATCGAGACTTCTTCGGGGATAACCCATTCACCGAGAAATGCCGCGAATGGGAGAAAACCGCCGGCGACACGTTCCGCGACCCCGAACTTCTCCGGACCCTTTTCGTTGAAGAGGGCGAACTGTTGGATCGCTGCAAGTGTCACGAGCTCGACTGCATCCGTGAAGCCTGGGGCACCCGTCTGTTCCGCGAGGTCATCGATCAGCCCATGCCCGTGAACACCTGCGATGAGGGAACCCGCTTCGGCGGTGTCGTTGTCCGGATCATCTAACCCGCCGTCTGCTGTCTGCCTGGCCGTTCCTTTCGACGACCGGTCTGAGCAGAGGGAAGCTGCCCCTTCCCTCAGGTTCGGATCTCCCCACAGACGTCCTCGTTGTATTGCCACCCCTTTGCTCACTACCATGCCTTAACGAATGAGCTCTTCTGGTATAGAATGGGGGCCGACATTGCCCTTGGTGTGTTCGGCTGCCTGACAGGCCATCATCCATCCCTGCCCCGGGGGATTGCGTCCAGGGTACGCGCCGACGCATGCAGAGCAATTCGCCCCCGGATTGCTCCCAGTGAACACCTGGACCGGTTCATCGGCTTCACGTCGGTCAACCCAAAGGTCCCCGGTGTCGTGACTAAGGACGCTAGGCCATGAGCTTACTGCGAGATATCCAGACGCGGATCGTCCGCCGGCAGTATGACAAGTCGGTCCGGGCGCTCGAAACCAGCGCTCCCGAAGACCTGATGGCCCGCGGAGAGGGTAGCTTACTCCAGGCGTTCCAGCGCGCGGCGAAGGAGGTCCCCGCATATCGACAGTTGCTCCAGGGCGAGGGCATCGCCCCGGAGCACGTCACGTCCGCCGAGGAGTTCGCGCGTGTCGTCCCAATCCTCGACAAAGGGGCGGTTTTCCCAGACAATGCGCTCAGAGACCTGTGCGTCGGCGGCACCCTCGACGGTATCGGCTCCTTCTACTCGAGCTCCGGGCATTCCGGGGTTTTTTCGTTTGGGGTGGAGACCCGGGCGGAAGCAGGGAAGGTTGCCCTGCGTCTTGAGTTCATGCTCGACGCTGTGTTCAGTGTCTTCAAGCGCAAGACGCTCCTTATCAACTGTCTGCCAATGGGTGTGAGGGTGCCCACGCGCACTGTCCCCGTTGCCGATACCAGCGTGAGACCGGACGTCATCTTCGCGCTTCTCGGTAAGCTCGCGGATGATTTCGAGCAGTTCATCGTCGTGGGGGAGAGCCCATTCCTCAAGAAGATGCTCGAAGAGGGGGCCGAGGTCGGCGTGCCGTGGCGAGACCTGCTTGTGCATGTGATCACCGGCGGTGAATTCATCGCCGAGAACATGCGCAGCTACTTCGGCCACTTGCTCGGTCTGGACTTCGAGGACCCCAGCCGAGGGCTCATGCTCATCAGCATGGGTATCTCCGAACTGGGTCTGAGTCTATTCACCGAGACGCTGCAAACGATGGGCATCCGACGACTTGCTCACAATGACCCCGAACTGCGCGAGGCCCTCGGTGGAAGCGCGACGGAGGCCTGCCCCGCGATCCTGCAGTACAATCCGCTATCAACATATGTCGAGTCAATCCCGAATGAGGACGGCCGATCGGATCTCGTCATCTCCCTGCTGGGCCCTGATTTGAAAATCCCGCTGATGCGCTACAACACAGGGGACGAGGGCCGGATCATGCCCTATGGCGTGCTTGCGGATATCCTGGGGCGCTTCGGCCATCAGGCACTAAGTCCGAGGTTCCGCTTCCCGCTCGTGGTCGTGTCAGGCAAGAAACAACGGGTCGAATTGGGGGATGGGCAGTGGCTGTCGCCCGATGAGGTCAAGGAAGCCATCTACCAGGATTTCGATATCGCGGCCTCAATTACCGGCAACTTCCGTCTGGCGGTAGGCGAACAGGGAGCAGAGCTCATAGTCCAGTTGCGCAGAGACCAGGAGGCGCCGTCTGACACGGCGCAACGCATCGCGGCTCATCTGAAGCCATACACCGACGCACCGGTCCAGGTTGACTCGGTGCCCTTCGAGCAGTTCCCATACGGCCTGGACCATAACTACGAGAGGAAGAACCGGTACGTGTGAGCTTCTTCTCTCATTGGTGCGTCGGAGACTGGCCCATACCCAAGGGACTTGGGCTGCTGGCCGATGAGTAACCAGAGAGACCGACCTCAGGGCTGTTTCAACACCTCTTCGGGCGTCAATGTCAGCGTGCTCGAGATGCCCCGACACTGGCTCCGGAGCTATCCTTCGACGGGGAATTTCTTTTCCAACTTATGGATTTTGTAAGGGGCAGCGAAGGATTTTTCCATCTGACAGATATCGATTGACCTTGCCTATGCGCTTGAGTAGTATTAACTTGTGCGCGTCTCTGTAGGGACACGCACTATTGGCCAACTTCTGGGGGACAGCATAGACCTTCGACTGTGTCTCTTGTAACGGGTGCCGCCGACAAGGGATGAACATCGAAAGCCCTGGTACCTCGAAACGCCCGGCTCACAACGCGTCAGGGCGATGCGGGCTACCGTTTCGCCGTGCGTGTGTGAAGCGCGGTGCCGTCCCCCGGAAGCAATCCTTCCATTTGTCTCGCAAAACGGAAGGCAAACTGTCGTTGGTCCAGAGAGAGACCTCCCGCGCGTCCGCGTTGAGCTTGACATCGAGCGCGAGGTCGGGGCACTGGACTTGACGCGGTTTGCACTCTGTCGCGAACTTGCGACGATTCCGTTGAGGCGAGGGTTTTAGGGCCACGGAGGATGAGGTCTTGCCGGTCGCGCCTTGCGTGCGACGGGCGGTGACCGATCCCACCGAGCCCGAAGGAGTCGTGTCGCCCTCTCTCTGCCCCCGGCGATGCGGCTCCTTATTTTTTGCCTGCTTGGATGGCGTTCCGGCGCGAGGTTCTGAGGGTGTTCTCTACGTTTTCGGCCTCGCCCGGTTCAGGAAGTGAATGGAGCAGCAATAGGTCGTGTTGGGAAACACGAAATAGCCGTGGGGTGCCGAGCGCGTCGTCACCGACGCGCTACCTGGGCCCCACGGACGCGCTCAGGGTCACAGAACCGACCTGCGGGGCCCCGGTCATAGAGACCGGATACCGGTCTCGCCACCCCGCAGCTATCGAAGTGAGTTTCTCAACACAACCAACAGCAAGGCGCTGACGGCAACTGCATCTTAGGAGGGGCGCGAGTTCCAACTGGACGCAAGAGACAACAGGAATTGACGCCCAATACGTTTTGGGGTAAAATTCCGTGAACGGGGAGTGGCTAAGGATGGACCTGCGCGGCCCGAGTAGAGGCCCGGGTCCTTATTGTGTGTGTCCTGGCCAGTGTGTCGGATCATCCCTCGTCAGTCCTGTTGTGTAGCCATCGCCGCTTGCGGCAGTTGAATCAAGGTCTCTCTTTCGCAGTTTCATACACAGCACGCATCGTAGCCTACGCCGTCTCGCTACTCTAAGGACTGTGAAACAATGGCGCCAACTGATCGCCGAGGTACGGTCGGCAGCGGTCATACATCTACCACTTTGGCGACTTTCAGCCTTGTTGCCCTGCTGTGTCTCCTCACCGTTTCCCTCGTCGGCGCCCAGACCACGGGCCTTGATGTATCGCCGTTCCCGGGCCTCGCGCCTGTTCAGGCATCGCTTTCTCCTGCATCGGATACATTGTTTCCCGTGGCACGCCCGCGCACCGGCTCCCTGGCTCAAGCCCCCGCCTCCGGCGCTATAACACAGCCCGGCGCGGGCATCGTGCTTCCCGGAACCACGAGTACCGCGCCTGCCGCTCCCGGCGTTCTGTCACCCCGCTCTGCAGCGCCGCAGATTCCCTATGGACCGGCTCGCGGTCGTGGTACTGTCAGGCCAGGCGACCTGCTAGACATATACATAGCTGGTGAGCCGAGCTTTTCCGGTCAGTTCCCGGTAACCGCCGAAGGCAAGGTCAAGCTGCCGTACCTGGGCGTCATCTCTGTCGTCGGGAAATCCACGGAGCAAGTTGCGCAGACCATCGCGGACATGGGGAAGAAGTATCTCGTCGAGCCCGCGGTTGTGGTCTCGATCGTCGGTGGCACGTCGTCCCTCGTGCACATTATGGGTGAGGTGGCCAGGCAGGGCTCTGTCGATCTTGACCAGGCCCCGAACCTGCTCAGCCTGCTCGCAATGTCGGGTGGCGTTGCACCGACAGGCGACATGAGCCAGATCTTCATCGTTCGCGGCCAGCAGCAATTCCAGGTGCCGCTTCAGCAGACCGAAGGCACCGCAGTCATCCCCTCGAATGTTCCCCTGCAGGATGGGGACATGGTCATTGTCCCCCGCAGGCCTCTGGAGATGGTGTTCGTTACCGGTGCGGTTCAGGCACCGGGGTACTTCCCCGTCGAGCAGGTGAACACGGCCACCCGGGCCTTCATCCTGTCCGGCGGTGGAGTTGCCGGCGCGGAGCTCTCGCGCACGTACATCCTGCGCGGCCCGCAACGCATTCCCGTCGACCTCACGAAGCTGCTCTCCGGTTCCGCTGCGGCGGGCGAGGACGTCGCGCTGCTGGACAAGGATGTTCTGGTTGTTCCGCTGGCCTCGAGTGAGACCGGCATCGGCGCGCCGGAGATCGTGATCATCGCCGGTGCGGTTCTATCACCGGGCGCTATCCCGCTGTCGCAGGCTCAGTCGGCAGCGCGCGCGGTGACCATGGCCGGCGGTCTGGCCCCCGCGTCGAATCCCCAGGCTGCGTACATTCTCCGCGGCGGCTCTCGGGTAGACGTGGACCTGCAGGCGATCCTCAAAGGCACAGACCGCGAGGATTTCAGCCTCAAGGCGAATGACATTATCGTGGTTCCGTCTCTGCCGCGTGACAGTGTCTACATCGTCGGCGCTGTGATGCGACCCGGTCCGCAGTTGATGACCTGGGCCGATACGCTGACGAAGGCGATCACCTTCGCCGGCGGTCCCGCGCCAGTGGCGGATGAAGAGCAGTCCTATATACTGCGCGGCAAAGAGACGATCAGTTTCGACATCGCGAAGCTGCTTCGGGGCAATGCCGAAGACGTGGCCCTGGAGCCGAATGACTTGATCGTCGTTCCCCCGAAGACCCCCGAGCGCATGCAGCAAGAGCAGATGGCGCGCACGGCCGTCGTTGCCGGAGCCGTGGCGCGTCCCACCGTGGTACCGCTGATGCAGGCGGGCACGGTCATGCGCGCGCTGATCCTCGCCGGTGGCACGACGCCCATCGCCGATCTGCAAGGCGGCTATGTATTGCGCGAGGGCAAGCAGGTGCCGGTCGATATTGCCGGCTTGATGGCGGGCGACGGTACGAATGACGTCCCGCTTCAGGCCGGGGACCTGGTGATGGTGCCGACGAAGAGCCGCGAGCAGGTGGCGCAGGAGCAGTTGGCGGAGATGGCCCTGATCGCGGGAGCTGTCGGCCGGCCGCAACTGTTGCCCCTGGTCCAGGCGCCGAGCGTGCGCCGGGCCATCGTCTTCGCGGGCGGCACCGTTCCCGGGGCAGACCTGGAGGGCTCGTATATCCTCCGGGGCGACCAGATTGTTAACGTCGATCTCGGGCCCATCATGAATGGGTTGGCCGAGGATGTTCCGATACAAGCCGGCGACTTGCTGGTGGTGCCGATCCTGACCATGGAGCGCGCGATGGCTCGCCAGGCGGCAGTCACCGGCGCGGTCATGCAACCGCGTCCGGCGCCGCTGTCCCAGGCCAGCACCGTCGCGCGGGCCATCATCTTCGCGGGCGGGCCGGCTCCCACGGCTGACCTGAAGGGCGCGTACATCCTCCGGGGCGACCAGCGGCAGCCCGTGAATGCCGAGGCCGCACTCAGCGGGACCGGCGCGGACCCAGCGCTGCAGCCGGGCGACATGTTGGTCGTTCCCCAGGCCAGCCAGTTGCCCGTGGTGGTTGTGGGCGCTGTGCGGCAGCCTGGTTCCCAGCCGGCGTACATGGCGGACTCGGTAGCCAAGGCGGTGACGCTGGCCGGCGGCCTGTTGCCGATCGCCGACGGCAAGCGTGGCTATATCCTGCGGAACGGGACCCGGGTCGACGTGGATATTCGGGCCATCCTTGATGGGGCTCAGGATGTTCCCCTGGCACCCAGCGATCTGCTGGTCGCGCCGACGCTGACCGCCGCGAGCCAGATGGCCGAGTCGATTCTGATGCTGGGCGCCGTCAACAGGCCGGGCCTGGTGCCCACTGAGAGCGCTTCGACGGTTCGACAAGCAATCCTCATGGCCGGCGGCTTCACCGCAACGGCGAACCCCGCCGCGTGCCAGCTATTGCGCAGAGAGCAGAGCACCGAGGTGGATGTGGAAGCCGTGATGGCCGGGCGGCAAGCCGACTTCGCTGTCGGTGGCGGCGATGTGCTGATCATCCCGGACAAGATGCAAGAGATGGTCTACGTTACGGGCGCCGTCGGTGCGGCCGGCCCGCAGACCCATCATTGGAGCAATACGATATCCCGGGCTCTGGCGCTGGCCGGTTCGGTGCCGCAAGCCGCGTTCGAGAAGACCTATGTACTCCGTGGCGCCGAGCGGATCGATGTTGACGCGCAGAAGATACAACATGGAGAAGCGCCCGACTTCGCGTTGGTCGCCAACGACCTGGTAGTTGTGCCGCTGAAGTCGCCCGAGCAGGCAGTGGCGAGCCGAGCACGAGAGAGCATAACAGTCGCCGGGGCGGTCGCGCGGCCCGGGCTGTTCGCGCCGGAGCAGTGCGATACCGTGGCGCGGACCATGGCCTGGGTCGGGGGCCCAACACCTCAGGCAGA
>JALGSS010000110.1 GCA_029821745.1 Candidatus Zipacnadia bacterium | reverse complement strand
CCTTGCGGGGGGCAGCGGCGGCCCGGCGGACGTGGCAAGGGCCAACTTCATGCTGGGCGAGCTGTTCTCCGACGCGACGGCATCGGTTCTGGATGCCGCAAGCCTGCGGACCGAAGACATTGCCGCTGTCGGGTGCTCCGGGCACACGCTGGCCCATGTGCCCGACCCCGTGGACGACATGGCGGTCCCCGCAACGCTCCAGGTTGGCGAGGCCGCAGTGATCGCCGAGAGGCTCGGCGTCGCTGTGGTGTCCGACTTCCGAGTGCGCGACATCGCCGCAGGCGGTGAAGGCGCGCCCCTCGTCCCCTACTTCGACTTCCGCTTCCTGCGCTCGGACGCCGTGCACCGGGTCGCCCTCAACATCGGCGGCATCGCCAACGTAACGATCCTGAGAGCGGGTTGCGATCTGGCCGACGTGATCGCCTTCGACACGGGCCTTCCCTGCCCTGGCAGGCTTCGACGAAGGCGGGGAACTTGCACGCGGTGGCGTCGTGGACGCGGACCTGCTGGAGTGGGCGCTGCAGCACGAACACTTCGCATGCCCGCCGCCGAAGTCTTGCGGGCGCGAGGAGTTCGGCGAGCACTTCGTGTCGGCGGCCCGAGAGCGTGCGCCCGGCATTGCGCCTGGAGACTTGATCGCCACGCTGACTGAACTGACGGCACAGACGGCCGGCCAGGCAATCGCTGCCTTCCGCGACCGGGATGAGGCGTGGGAAATCATTGTGTCCGGCGGCGGGGCGCATAACGACTATCTGCTGGGGCGGATCGAGGAGCACGCGCAGATGCCGGTGATCTTGAGCGACGAGGCAGGCATATCGGCAGACGCCAAGGAAGCAATGGCTTTCGGGTTCCTGGCCTGGGAGACGCTACGGCGCAAGCCCGCGAACGTCCCCAGCGCCACGGGCGCCGCCGGGCCACGCGTGCTGGGGAAGATCACGCCTCCGTGATCCCACGGGCGCGCAGGGCCGATCGTCGGCGTGGTTGAGCCCGAGATATCCTACTGCGGGCGGATCCGGTACAGATGAACCTCGTAGCCCTTGAAGTCGTCGGTGAAGCCATCGTCGGTGATGGGTAGTGAGCGGTTCTCGCCAAGGACCTCGGCGACACAAGGTCCGGGCAGCCCGTCGACGGTGAATGCGACAGAGGTCGGGATATCGCGCATGGCAACGGCGAAGACGTAGACACTGTCGCCGCGCGACTTGACCATGATGTCAACCGGCGTCTCCTTGTTCCCCGGCGTAACGCGGACCAAGTCGGGCTTCGACGGGCTGTTGAGCACCGGCGCGAGTTCCTGAATCTGCCGATTGATCTCGGTGACCCCGGCCACCATGTCCTCATCGGCGAGCAGACCGGCTTCGATGAAGGTCGGCTTGAACTGGTGGACGAAGTAGATGAGACCCATGGAGCCGTGGATCAGAGACATCCAAACCTCCGCCCGGACCTGGTAGGGCGTCGGTTTCACCGCGGTATTGCTGATCCGCGTGCATTCAATGCAGTTCCAGACGATCTTGCGATCCGCGGTCCACTCGCGCAAGCGGTCGACGCCCTTCGGCACGTACCACAGGTTGCCCGCGATGTAGTCCTTGCGGTGGACGACCGGGTAGATATCGAAGGAGACGATGTCGCCGCCCTTGACGTACTCGGGATAGTCTTCGAGGTGTCCGCGGCGAACGCCCCGGCCGATGTAGTTGTCGTGAGCCACGCCCTGGCCGAGGTTCAGCAGGACGGGCCGCGTGGAGTCCGCGCCCACGATGGCCTTGTAGTCGGCCTCGATCTTCGCGGGGAGGATCGGTGGGCCGTAGCCATTGCCCTCGGGCAGCGGCTGGGCATTGTCCGGCTCATCACCGTGCATCCATCCGACGATGATGTCGTTGTTCTCGTGCGTAAGGCCGAGCTCATTCTGGGAGCAGATGACGGGCATGCCGGCGGCCTGAAGGGCATCAAGCTGCTCGGCGGTCGGTCCCTTCCAGAGCCCGACAAACAGGTTGATGCCGACCGCCTTGAAGCGTTCGGCGTTCTTCGGGGCCTGTAGCCAGACGGCGATGGGGAAGAAATCCGAGCCCGAGGTGGGGCCCTTGTCCCACAGCGAGTAGGGGTTGCGGCCGGCGCCTTCGTTCAGGCCGGCGTCGGCCTGCGGCTGAGCACAGGAGCCCGCGCAGAGCATGGTGACCAGCCCTCCCGCCATGAGACCCAGGATCGGCATTCTGCGTCGGCGGCCGGGCGCCGCGTGACGGTCTCTCATTTCAGCTTCACCTTTCGACCGGCATACGCACATCGGGACGGAATCGGCACGTTGGTCACGTACAATTCGCCATCGATGCCCGAGTTCCCTCTCGGCGGCGGTCAGTCCGGCCGGAGCTCAAGAAACGTTGTTATTGACCGATTGTTCGACTATACTCCTAGGGTCCGACCCAGACTCCCTTCTCAGTGGACGAGGAGCGCACGAATGGACGCGAAGGCGGTGCAGGCGGCAATCTGCGACAGGCTCAACGTCGCGCTGCTTGCCTGCGACCTTGACGGCGCAGTTGT
The DNA here is from genome assembly GCA_029821745.1 of Candidatus Zipacnadia bacterium. Lineage (GTDB taxonomy): Bacteria > Armatimonadota > Zipacnadia > Zipacnadales > JABUFB01 > JALGSS01. The sequence continues at coordinate 7,858 of JALGSS010000110.1, read as the reverse complement.
CTACATGAACCCGGCGTTCGAGGCCCTCGCGGGCATGCGACTCGCCGACGATGTTCCCCTCCACCGGCGAGATCTGTTCGATGACGTTCGACCGGCTGACGAGGGGACGCCTGGGGACGTTCCGGCCGACTCCACCTCGTTCTCCGCAGTCCTCATCACGGCGACCGGCGACAGGAAACGTGTAAGCATCGCTGACAGCCCTCTCTCCGACGGCGACAGGCTATCTGGGAGACTGCTAGTGATTGAGAAGACCGACGAGGAGCCGGGGGCCGAAGAGGCCCTCCGGCGAACCGAGGAGCGGTTCCGAGCTCTGGCCGAAGCCGCCCACCACATGATCTACGTCATCGGCCGGGATGACCGGGTGGCGTCTGTGAACAGCTACGCGGCCAAGCGTCTGGACCGCGAGCCGTCCGACATCGTAGGCCTCCCGCGCGCAGAGCTGTTCCCGCCTGCCATCGCCGACCAACAGGCGAAGCATCTGGCTGAGGTGTTCGAGAGCGGACAGGCGGCGCAGTACGAGAATGAGACGGTGTTCCCCGGGGGCTCTCTGTGGTTGGACACGCGGCTCGTGCCGTTGAGAAACGGGAACGGCGAGGTGACGAGCGTCCTGGGGGTGTCACGCGATGTGACGTCGCACGTTCGCGCCAGGCAGGCCCTGCGGGAGAGCGAGGAGACCGCGTGGGCGTTGTTGAACGCCAGCACGCAGGCAGCACTGCTTCTGGATACGGACTGGCGGATACTGGGGATCAACGAGGTCGCTGCCGGAATCTTCGGGCAGTCGGTGGACGACCTCGTGGGCACAGACGTTTTCGGTCACATGGTTCCGGACCTGGTTGCATCCAGACGCCGGAAGGGCGAAGAAGCGGTCGCGACGGGTAAGCCCTTGCGCTTTGAGGAGCAAAGAGGAGACAGGCATCTCCTCACGTCCATCAGCCCGATCCATGACCATCGCGGCCAGGTGAGCAGGCTGGCCATATTCTCCGAGGACATCACTGAACTCGAGCGAACCGCGGAAATGGCGAGACAACACGCGGCGGACCTGCGCACAATCCTGTCGATCGCTGACGAACTCATCGCCGCCGAGGACATGGACGCTCTGTTGCGCAAGGCCGTGGCGCTGCCCGGGGAGCGGCTTGGGGTCGAGCGTTGCGGCCTCTTCCTCACGGACGGACCGAAACTGCGGGGCACGTACGGCACCGACATGCAGGGACGCACGACGGATGCGCGTGACGTCAGCTTCGAGCATGGATGCTCCGAAGACATGGAGGAACTGTCCTCGGACGCACCCACGTGGTCGGTGAAATGGGGCGATGATGAGCGATGGCGGAAGCTCGAACCGGGCGACGTCGGCCCGAGGTGGACCGCGCGTACGATGATCCGGTCCGCAAGCAGATCTGTGGGCGTTCTCTACAATGACGCCGCGATCACGGGGGCCGATCCGGACCCCGACAAGCAAGACCTGGTGGCCGTCTACTGCTCGGTTCTGGGCAACATTATTGAACGGAAGCGTGCCGAAGACGCGTTGTTGAAGAGCGAAGAGCGATTCCGATCGATGGCCGAGGTGATCCCCGCCATCTTCTGGATGGCGTCCGCCGACGGGCGCCAAATGCTCTACGTCAGCCCGGCGTTTGAGAAAACCTACCAGCGCCCGATCACCGATGTGCTGAACAGGCGCGACGCGTGGTTCTCCTATGTGCATCCCGACGATACCGAGCGAGTGCGTTCGGTCATGAGGGCGCACGAGGGGGAGCCGTTTGACAGCGAGTACCGGATCTGGCTGCCCGATGGCGGCACACGGTGGGTAAGCTCCCGCGCTGTGCCGGTTCGCGATGCGGACGATCAGATCGACCACTATATAGGATTCACGATTGACGTGACCGCGCGGAAATCGGCGGAGCAGGCTCTCAAGGACAGCCATGAAGTGGCGTGGGCCTTGCTGAACACGACCAACGAAATGGCGGCGCTGTTGACCCCCGACTACAGCATTCTGGGCGCCAATGAGCGGCTTGCCGCACTTGCCCACACGACTGCCGACGAGCTGATCGGCGTCAATGCACTGGATGGCAAGATCCCACAAGAGCGCGACAGTATCAAGAAGCTGTTGGACGAGGTCATCCAGACCGGCAACCCCGGCCGGGCGGAGTATCAGCACGCAGGCCGTCACTATCTGCTCTCGGTGAGCCCGGTGCGGGACACGACGGGCCGCCCGGCGAAACTGGCGCTCTTCGTACAGGATGTTACCGAGCGCAAGCGGATGGACGAGGCCCAGCGACTTGCCGCCGTCGGCCAACTGGCAGCGGGCGTGGCTCACGAATTCAACAATCTGCTCGCCAGCATGATGTTGGGGGCTGAGCTCGCCTCCGAGGACAGGACGACACCCGCCTACCACAGGCTGACGGAAGCCGTGCTGCAGGCCACCGAGCGCGGCGCGGAGATCTGCAAGAGCCTGGTGACATTCTCGCGCCCCAAGCCGCCTCAACGCCGACCTACCCAGATCGAGATGGCCATTGAGGCAGCCCTGGCGGTGGCTTCCCGCCAGATACAGATGTCGGGCATCAGGGTGTCCACCGAATACCACACGATGGGCCAGAGGGTCCACGCCGACCGTGGCCAGCTTGAGCAGGTATTCCTGAACCTGATCATCAACGCCTGCCACGCCATGCAGGAAGGAGGCCGGCTACAGATCGCCACCACGTACAGGGGCCAAGCGGACGGCACCGGGCAGATCATCGCCAATGTTACCGACACGGGCGAAGGGATCGCCCCAAAGGACCTCCCCCACGTCTTCGACCCGTTCTTCACGACCAAGGGCGCTCTCGGAGAGGGCGAGATCCCCGGCACCGGTCTCGGCCTGTCCGTCTCCCTGGGCATCATCACTGCCCACAACGGGACGATCGAGGTCACCAGCACACCAGGCCAGGGCAGTACATTTGCCGTTCTCATGCCTGCCTGGGTCGAGCACACCGGGGAGACCGATAAGACCGGGAACGCCGCCAAGGCGAACGCGGACCCGGGAAGTTGAGAGCAGACCTCGCTCGGGACCCTATCGGAAGGCCCACGGGTGTCCCGCGTCGATGAAACTTACGGGCATCGCCGGCATGCGCTGCGCGAGGAGTTGAGCGAACCTGCGCATCCCGGGGTTTTCGCTCCCCACGTGGGAGGTCTCGATCAGCCCGAGGTCCGCATCGATCGCCGCGCGGATGCTGTAGTCGATCGCCTCGCCGCAGATGATCGCGTCGGCCCCGTTCATGATGAACTCGTCAACATAGCCGAAGGTCTGAGCCAGCCCCCCGTACGCGATGCCCACTTTCTCCACGACACGCGCAAGATCCCCCGCCACACGCACCTGCGGGACTCCGAGTCGCGCCTTCGTGTGGTCCGCCAACTCAGCCAGCGTGCGGGGCGAGAGAGCGTACATGCGCACGAAGTGCGACCGGTGAACGGGCTCCCCGAGCTGCAGCACCTGGGCGATGCTGTCCGCCACACCGCCCTCGGTGCCGTCCCAGTTCGAGTGGCAGCGGCAGATCACCATGTCATGCCGGTCCACGATGTCCTTGCGAGCGATGTTGTGAGGCCGCTCATCCTGAGGCATGGTCGCGAACCAGGATGATCTGGCCGTGGCGAACCAGGGCTCCTCGTGGGTCAGCACGAAGTTCAGGCCCTGCGCAGCCGCCTGCTGGAGCACGAGCACAGTCGGCGTCCATGTGGTGGCGATGCCGGTGACCTCGGCGTCGGGATCACCGTAGAGAAGGCCGGTTGGATCGCCCTCGTTGCCGTTCTCACGAGGCGCGATTTCCAGAATGATCTGCTCAACTTCCCGAGCTGTCATCGTCATCATCCGTTCCATGGGTGGGTGCAGGCCTACGGCCTGTGCATCGCCCTGAGAGTGCGCATTGCCCGTCAGTTCCGGTAGCGAACCTTGACGTCGTCGATGTACACCGACTGCCCCTCGCCGATCGCGAACAGGATCACCTCGGTGAGTTTCCTCCCCTGCCATCCGACAAGGTTGGGCAGGTCGTACATGTACCGCCCTGTCTCCCGCGTGTCACGCTGCAGACTGATGTCCATGGGGAGCGTCTGGTCGTTCACCTTGAGCGCCCACGCGCCCTCGGCTCTGGGCACGCTGATCTCGAGCACGGGCCTGCGGTCGAAGTCAATCGTCACAGCCTTGCGCACACTGGCGAAACGCCCGGGCGTGGTGATCTTCCCCAGCCCGTTCTCGACGGCCAGCGAAGCCCCGGTTTCCTGCCAACCCCCGGTGGACGAGAAATCTCCGACGAGGACCGTTTCCGCGTACACGTCAATGCCGGCCGCACGCGTCTGACCCGAGCGCGAATCCGTGAAGACCACGCGGGCGCGGCCACGGTCAGGCCCGGCCGTGAGAGTCACTGTGTGGCGCAGGGCCTGTCCCGTGGCCACAGAGTCGTGCGCCCACGATTCCTCTGTGGCAGACCAGCCCGGGGCCAGCGTCCAGGTCACGGTTCCCGCATCCCCCAGGTCGCCGTCCGGGTTGCGGAGCGTGATCTCTACTGGGACCTTCTCCCCGGGGGAGAGCCCCAGCCCGTCCACATGGACCGAGAACGCGCCGGCCTGGCGGGCGAGCGTTGCCATATCATCGATGCCGACGACCTCGAACCGGTCCACGGGAAGCCGCCGGACCATCTCATTGGCATACTTGAGCACGCCAGACCCGACGCCACCGTAGCAGAGAATGAAGTAAGGCGGCTCGCGAGTAGCCGCTACCGCGCGAATGCGTCCTTCGAGGTCCGCGATGGGATCCTTACGGTCGAGTCTGTAATAGAAGAGACTACGCGCCGCGGTGATGATGGGCGTACCATCGTCAAGCCAGTTATTAGTCGCCGCGCCGATGGTCTGCTGGGTGAAACACGGAGCGCCCGTGAGTCGCTGGTAGCGCTCGTACATATCCAGGCGCATGCGCCCCTCCCAGACATCAATCACACTGGGACCGTGCGCGGACAGGAGTCGCCCCGCGTTGCGCGCGTAGTCCTCGAAGTTGGGCAGCTTCCACGGGTAGCAGTAGCCCGCGCCGCTGCACCCAGCGAAGAAAGTATCGTTCGCTGTCGCCGTGCTCGCGTAGAACTCAAACAGTGCCGGGAACCGCTCCGCGATGTACGGATTGATGCCCCAGGCGATGGGCACGGACCCGCGCTGCTCGGACAGCCACCCGCCTGACATCAGCCCGGCCACGATCTTCGGCGTGTCGCCCTCATTGGTCTGGAAGGTGATGTAGTACTTGCTCTCCAGGCGCTTCGTACGGGCCGGATGCGTGGGCAGTCGCGGCGGCTCCGCGACCGGCACATGGGCCCAGAAGCTCAGGTTCGGCGCGCCCGCACAGACCACGAAGTTCCCGCTGCTCGTCACCCGGTCGCAGTACACGCCCTCGGGCTCCGCCCACCCGAACACTCCCGCCGGACGGTCCAGCGACTGCAGGATGCGGTCGGTCATCGCGGCCTGTTCAGGGTAGCCGGGGACGGGCCTGCCATCCCGGTGCCACGGCCGATCGATCACAGCCAGGCTGTACACGAAGGCCTTCCGCGCAATTGGGTAGTCCAGGCCGATGGTGATGGCCGGGTCGCCGCCGATGTACGTGTCCCCGTGGCTATGCCCGGCGCTGAAAACCAGCGACTTGTTGCACTCGGGCATGAGATTTCCAAGCGCCCACTCGTAGGCCGCGAGGTCGTCGTCGAAACGTCCTCGCAGGTCCTCGACGATGGGCATGCCCGCGAAACAGTCCACATCATCCCCAGGCAAGGCCGGCGCGGGATCACCGTCAGGTCCCAGGAGCCGAATGCCCCCCACGGTTAGCGCCGACCCTTCGCCGACGGTGAAGATGCGCACCTTGAAGCGCCCCTTCGTCGTCGCCAGCTTCGTGCGCAAGTCGAAGCGGAAGGCACCGGTTTCCGCACAGTCCGCGTTGATAGCCGTGTCGACCGGCTTGCCCTCATTGAGCTTCAGCACCCACGCGCCGGTGCAGGCCTGGATGTCGATCTCCACGAGGGGCGTGCGCGATAGGTCCAGTTCGATCACCCGCGTGATCGCGCCGTAATGCAGAGCCGGGTCGACCTCCGTGATCTCAAGGCCGGCCTCGACAGGCCTGCGCCGCACTCCCTTAGCCCGCCAGGGGCCCGGCTGAGTCATGTCGTCGGCGGTCCAGTTCGCGCCTTCTGTGAGCGCAGGCGTTCGGTAGCTTAGGATGTCGTCGGTGACCGGGATCAGATCGCGCTGGGCGGCCATGGTGAGGGCGACATAGCGTGTCGCGTCTTCTGATGAGTCGTATACCACAAGCCCCTTGAGCCGATCGCGGAACCGGGCGATTGCCCTGCGCAGGTCGGGGATCTGCTCGAACTCGAAGCCCTTCTTCTCGGCAAGGTACTTGAGCCAGAACTGGTCGCTGGGCGGGTACTGCCAGAAGATCGAGCCGGTGTCCAGGAACAACGTGGGCTCGTCGCGGTTCACAATCCCCTGCAGGCAGTAGATCATGCACTCCTCATCGTAGGAGGGACACGCGACCTCGAGCCAGTACGCCTTGTCGCCGACCCCGGCCAGAGGCATCCCGAGCAATAGGGTGAGCACGAAGGCTGAAATGGCGACGCGGCGGGCCATGGGGCGGACCTTCTTTCAGAGGAGCCCAGATGGGGCGCTGCCTGTGCACTGGGCTATTCGCGGAGCTGCGCGGCGAGTCCTCCGGAGCGGCGGCAAGGAGAAACGGACACGGAGGCGGAAGGAAGCCTGTGCCGGACGCCCGAGGCGCGCAGATTGCACAGCTCACTGTGGAGGATGCACTCATGCGAAAAACTCTGGTCGCGACGGCCATCGTCGCACTGACAACGCTCCTGGTTCACGCAGCGGAGCCCGGCTCGGGGGCCATCAACATCACGCAGTTCGCCGACGTCGTCATCGACCCCGGCGGCGAAGCGGAAGACTGGCAGCCCGCATTCCAGAAGGCGATTGAGCTCGCGCGAGCCGAGACGCGCCCAATCTACCTTCCCACCGGTGAGTACAAGATCCGCAAGGCCGTCGAGATTCTGCCCGTCGAGGAGCCCCAGAACGCCACTGCGCGCAACTCAATCCGCATTGTCGGCGATGGTCAGCACAGCTCCATCATCTCGCAGCAGGTGGAGACAGAGAACGTCATCAACTGGACCGGCGCCACCTACGAGGTCCCCTGCAACTTCGGCCACATCTCCCATGTCTGCATCAAGGGCGGAGCCATCGGTCTCAACATCAAATGGCACAACTACTTCACGATGGACTCGTGTTATGTCCTCGGGGCCAAGGTGCATGGGATCTATGCCGAGGGCTGGTCCAGCCGCTTCGTGAACTCCACGCTGCGCTGGTGCACCAACGACGCGATCTGGGGCGGCGCCCATTTCAACAACTGCGTGATCCGCGACTGCTACTTCAGCCGCGACGGGGTCGGCGTGCGCATCTCGAACGGCTGCTACGGGTCTCGCATCGAGGGGTGCGCCTTCGAGCTGTGCGCGAAGGCGGCCATCTACATCCGGGGAACACTGAGCTTCACGATAAACAACTCGTACTTCGAGGGGAACGGGTACCGTGACGCGCACCCAGACCTGTTTGCCGTTACCGGATCGGCCGACACAATCCACCTTGACTACTCCTGCAAGCAGGTCACGATCCACGACAACATCCTGCGCCAGAACAAAGACGCCGAGGGCGCGCTGATCTCCGTCGCGTACGCGATCGGCGGGCACATCTACGACAATATGCTGTACAACTCCCCGAAGGGCATCGTCCTGCGAGGGCACTGCGAGACAAACGAGAAGGCAGAGCCATTCGTCGGGCGAATGGTGGTTGAGAGGAACCTCGCGCTCAA
>JALGSS010000109.1 GCA_029821745.1 Candidatus Zipacnadia bacterium | reverse complement strand
GCGCCGCCCGTGCCGTATGGCACCGCCATGGCGCTCGGGTCGGTTCGCACCGTTGCCCTGTCCTCCGTGGCGGCGCCCGCAGCATACCCACCGTGCCGTTGGCCGTGAAGCGATAAATCCAGACGATTTCCGGTCGCGGTGCCAAAGCGACGGGAGCGGTACACTTTTCGGAGAGGAGCCAGATTTACTTCCGTCCCCTCGGTCTGTAGCGCGCACGCGTGACCTCCTGACCAGAAATGGCCCCCCGTTCGATCAATGTCGCTCCCGCTCGAAACAGGCACGCGGGAACGGCACATGGACGGGCGCCCTTTTCGATCAGCGTCGCACTTGGCCCGGCCCTCTGCTCCTCGGGGTCATGAATAATCCCGGGTCAGACCATCTTGCGGCATTCCGTCACACAGGGTAGTGTAGAGACACGCCTTCGTCCGGCACGGCCCCGCAGTCGCCACGTCGGACATGCGAGGAGCGTCGGCTTGAGAAGAACCCCGTCTCGCCTCCAGTCGTTTCCTTCAGTGGCTCTTGGGAGAGCCCAAGCGGGGAGTGAATTGGCAGGGCCGATCCTGCGTGCCCTGGCGGCCGGGCTGACGTTCGCTGCCTGGGTGCTTCTGTCTTCCCCTGGGGTACGGAGTGCCCCGGTCCTCGATGAGTTCAAGGTGAAGCGCGAGGCGGTCTTCGAGTTCGCACGGAAGCCCGTGGTGACGCGGCAGGGCGATCAGGTCACGGTCGCGTTCGAGACGAAGGGCCTCTGCGACGTGACGGTGGCCGTCGAGGAGGCCGGCACGGGGGCGGGCCCTGCCCGTATCGTCCGCCACCTCGCCTCGGGTGTCCTCGGACCGAATGCCCCGAAGCCGTTTCAGAAGAACTCGAGGGCGCAGGTCATCGTCTGGGATGGCAAGAACGACAAGGGCGAGTACATCGACGACAAGGAGAATGTGGTCGTCCGCGTCTCACTGGGCCTGAAGCCCCGGTTCGAGCGTACGCTCTACTGGTCGCCCACGAAGCGGGCGGCGGTGCACCACGAGGGGGTCGCGATCCAGGCACGACCCGAAGGCGTCTACGTCTACGACGGCGGCCAGGCGGCGGACCATCTCCGCCTCTTCAGTCACGCCGGCGAGTACCTCCGCACCGTGTATCCCTTCCCGGCCGGCAGGATGAAGGACGTTCAGGGCCTTCTCTGGCACGCGTTCCCGCAGGACGGCCAACGGCTGCCCATCAAGCCGACGTACCAGATGTGCACGTTCCTCACCTCCGGTGAGAACGCAAAGCACATCGTCTTCAAGGACGGCCGCTATGCGCCCGGCCCCCCGGATCCGGCGCACAAGGGCGAATACGGCTCCGCCACGACCGACATCAGCGTCGCGGGCAGCCGCATCGCCCTCGGCGCCTTCCGCCTGAGCCGGCTTGCGACCGACGGCACCAGCGGGGGGCTGCCGCTCTACGGCCCGAATATCGACTTGCGCAACGAGAGCGGCAAGCCGTTCTATAAGGCGACCGCTTCTTACCTGGCCATGACCCTCGGGGGATATGCCCCGCTCACCAACCTCCGTCCGCACCGCTTCGCCCTGAGCCCCGACGGCCGGACCCTCTACCTGACCCGCTACATCGAGAATTACGCCCTCGACAGTCACACCCACAACTATTGGCACCAGGGCGTCTTCCGGATGGACTTCAAGGGCACGGCCGAGCCGACGCTCTTCCTCGGCGCGGACAAGAAGGGCAGCGACGCGAAGCACTTCTTCATGCCGGCGGACGTGGCCGTCGATGCCCGGGGCCGCGTGTACGTCGCCGACCTCGGCAATCACCGCGTACAGGTCTTTCAAGCGGACGGCACGTTCGTGAAGAGCATCCCGGTGGAGGCGCCGGCCCAATTAGCCGTCTCGCCCATGACGGGCGAACTCTACGTCTTCTCGTGGGAACTCCTGCCGCATCTCCGCGAGGAACGGCTCAAACTCAAGGTCCCCTACGTCCTGCGGCGATTTCGCTCCGCCGACGATCCGAGGCTCCTGGCCACGTATGAACTGCCAATCGGCTGGACGGCCGGCCGCTTCGAGCAGTGCGCGGAGGTCGACTTCTGGTCGGACCCGGTGACGATCTGGGTCTACCCGGGGGTCAGACAGGTAACCCCGCGGCGCCGCCAGCGAACCGGCATCCTGGTCCTGGCCGAGCGGGACGGTGCGCTGAAGGTCGTCCGCGACTTCGAGCGGGAGGCGCGCCGGATGGTCGGCCAGACGCGAGCGCCCGGCAACAACCGGCAGCGTCTCTACTGGGACCCCCGCCGCGAGCGCCTCTACATCGGCGAGGGCGGTTTCCACTTCCAGAACGCCGTCGTCATCGACCCCGCCACCGGCAAGACGGAGGTCGTCCACCTTCCCTTCGACGCGGAGGACATGTGTTTCGACGCCGACGGCCTTGCCTGCCTGCGAACACCCGAACTCGTTGCCCGGTACGACCCCGACACGTGGCGCGAGGTGCCCTGGGACTACGGCGTGGAACGTGAGAAGGTCACCTACAACAGCCACAGCGGCCGGCGCGAGGCGCACGTCATCTCCGGGCTGCCGCTGCCGGTCAACTCCGGCTGGCATCATGGCGGGATCCATGTCTCGCCGAAAGGCAGCATTGTCGTCGGCTGTCTCTACCTCTACGGCCCGCCGCAGCGCGGGCCGGCGAACCGGACGCCTGTGACGCCCGCCAGGCCCTACGCGCCACAGTTGTATCCCGGCCGGGTGACCAACGCCGTCTACGGCGCCGAGTACGTCCACGTCTGGGACAACCGCGGCCGCACGATGTACCAGGACGCCATCCCCGGCCTCGGGACCCTCAACGGGGTGGCCATCGACAACCACGACGACCTCTATGTGCTCTCCGCCGCGCCGCGGGTGTACCCCGACGGCACGCGCCACTTCAACTATCTCGCCGGGACGCTCATGAAGTTCAAGCCGGGCCGCGGGAAGATCATCAGCGACTCCGACCGGGTGCCGATTCCCCTGCCCGAGCACGAGACGCCGAAGCGAGCACCGGACGTGTCGATCATGCCCGGCAACGCGTGGGTGACCGGCGCGGAGTGGTTCTACGGCGGCGTGGGATGGCACGGCAAGAACTACGGCCTCGGCTGCGGCTGCCGCAACACCCGCTTCGCCCTCGACTACTTCGGCCGGTCCTTCGCCCCCGAGATCGACCGCTACAGCGTCGCCGTCCTCGATACGAACGGCAACGTCATCCTGCGCATCGGCCGGTACGGCAATGTCGATGATGGCGTACCGCTTGTCGCCGACGGCGGCCCGCCCGCTCCCCGGTCCATCGGCGGTGATGAGGTGGCCCTCATGCATGGCGCCTACGTCGCCGCGCAAACCGACCGCCGCCTCTTCATCGCCGACATCGGCAACTACCGCATCCTGAGCGTCAGGCTCGACTACCACGCCACCGAGCGGGTACGGCTCATGGACACGCCATCAGGGGAATGAGGAAGCGGCGATGCAGCGGGGGTGGGCGAAGAAGGAACCGTTACTTCACGACGGGCGGCTGCCGAGACGCTTCCTCCTTCTCATCCGTCTTCAGGAGCCGACCACGAGAATGCACGGGCAAGATCAGGAAACGGGCACGCGTCGAACGGCCGCGAAGGCGGCTGTCCGCGGAAATGCCAGTCGGCGAAATCCAAGAACGCCTCCCAGTCGGGCAGAAGGTGGGCGTGCCGGCCCTCCCGGTACGAGATGCCGATGCGTTGTCCGACGCCGAGGAATCGATAGACTTCCCGAGCCGCGACGTGCGTCTGCCAGGTCCCGGTCGGATTGGCCCACAGATCGCCGAGCGCCTCGGTGGTGAGCAGGGGTCGCGGCGCAATGAGCGCTTTGACGCTGTGCTGGTCGAAGGGCAGCGACCGCTCACGCCCCACGTAGGCCTTCATCCGCGGTGAGAGCCAATGGGCCGCGCCGTGAATCATGTCCTCGAGCGTTTCGCTTCCGGGGCCCTGCCGGCGGAAACACCCGGCGCCACAACAGCCCGAGTCATTCGGGGCGGTCAACGCGATTCGCTCATCGGTCGCCCCCGCCAGGAGTGCGGCTTTCCCTCCACGGGATGCCCCCACCGCGGCGATCTGGTCGGCCTTGACGCAATCCAACGTGGCCAGGAGGTCCACGCACCTGTGATACCCCCAGGCCCACGCCGCCAAGGCGCCGTAGTCCCCGTCAGGATACACGGCATAGAGCCCCGACACCCGGTCCGGCCGACCGTTGTCGGGCACGATCTCGACGCGGTTGAACCGGGCGATGATGTACCGGCTCCGTGCGAACCCGCTCGCCGTTCCGGAAGCGGAAAAGATCGGGCAGTTCATTGTCCAGCGATCCGTTCATTTGAGAGCGACTCCAAAGGGCCCGATGGCAGCGCGGCTGTGACCGACCCTACATGTGGCCGTTGACATCGTCAACACGGCCACTCCTGCGTTCGAGGTCGAGGCAGGGACCCGTTCGCCAGTCCCGGCGTCCGCACTTCGTCCCGAGGATGCACTCCCCCTCCCGTCCTTCGAGCGCTTCCCCAAGGATGTCCTGAGAGGTGCCATAGAAGGGCGCGGTGTCGATGCAGTTCGCGCCCAGGTCAGGCGCGCGGTGGACGACACGGATAGCCTCTTCGCGGGGCGTCCTGTTCTCGCTGATGAAGACACCGCCCAGGCTGCCGTCTTCTATGATGCTGACGTGGTGCTCGGCGGCGGCTGGATCGAACGGCCCGAGTAAGGCAGCGGGTCAACGGTCGCGCTCCCTCTCCGACGGCCGTAGCGAGCGATCCCAGCTCCGGATCTGTCCGCTGATACCCGACGGACCTCCTGCCATATCAACACGGACGGAGCCTTCGAGAGGGACTATCCTCATATCACTCTTCACGGCCTTGGTCCGTGAGCCGGAGGAGAAGCCGCTGGATTGCCTGCTTCGCCGGCTTCCCGCGATCCGGGAGCCTGAGCGCTTCTCGGGCCTCCTTCAGAGCCTCGCCCTTTGCCTCAGGCCGGTGCTTCGACAGGAACTGGGCAAGCAGGAAGTGCCAGGTGGCAGTGTAGCGATCATCTGCAGTAAGCGCCCGGTACGCCTTCTCGGCAGCATCGATGTCACCGGCCTTCTCTAACTCCTGAGCTTGGGCCGCGCGAAGTTCCGGCTTTGTCGGCCATAGCTTGAAGGCGCGCGCGTAAGCGGTCGCGGCTCCCTTGTGATCGCCAAGTTCCTTGCGGCTCTCGGCCAAATAGGCCCAGAGGTACCCGTTCGTCGGCCTTCGCTCAAGGGCCTCGCCGAGAAGTTTCGCGCAACGCGCATGATCGCCCTGTTTCTTCAGGACGTTGCACATGGGGATCGCCAAGACCGCCTTGTTCTTGCCGGCGGTCCACGCCGTCTGAAGAACCCGTAACGCGGGTATCACTTCACCCCGCTCATTCAGGCGCTGCGCGCGGAGCACCCAGGGGGATAGTGCGGAGGCGTCAGCCGTCATGGCCTTCTGGTAGAGCTCATCCGCGGCCCGCTGATCGCCGGGCTTCTCGAGGGCGTTTGCGGCCTGCACGTAGCCGAAGGCGCTCTTCGGACGCCGCGCCGCGAACGCCTCCGCCCGCTCCCGCGTCTGAGCCTGCTGTTTCCGTCTCGAGAGAAGAACGGTTGCCCAACACAGGCGAAACGCCTTTGCGGCATCCGCCGGCTGCGGCAGACGACGTTTGGCAGGGCGCAAGGCTTCGGCGTATCCGTTTGCTCTCAACAGGTCCTCAGCTCGGTCCAGGGCTGTGCCCTTCACCCAGATCCTTTGCGGTTTCTGACGCGCCTTTGCGCGTATGGACACGACATTGAACACGCCGACGGCGTCACGGCTCCCGGGCAGAAGGATCGGGCATCCACTCCACCCCACGGTGACGCTGCCGGCTCCCGTGGTCCGAAGGAACCTTGATCGACCCTCTCACAGCGATGAAATCGACCGGCAGTTCATCTGTTCGCGCGCGAAGGGGTTTGTCTAACGCGGTTACGTCGGCGCGTCGAATGGCATCCACCTGGTCGAACAGACTCGCGAATGACACGGAACCCGTCCGCAGAAGCGCCTCGGCACCTCCCAGTCGAAGCGCAGGATGACCAACCCAACGTGTCCGGAGGATGGCCAGGTCGAGCTCCTTGTCAACCACGATCAGCTCGGGCTCACACGCGTCGCCCAGATATGGACTGATGACCGTCACCAGGCCATCCGCGAAGGCGCCCCGGCCAGGCATTCGTTCCGCGGCTACGTGCAGGGCGGTAACCACCAGGCTGCCGTCTCCGATGACGAAGCCGTTGCCAATCGCGTTGCTCCCCAGACTTCGTGTCGCTATGAGCACGAGCCGATCGGCTATGCGTGATTCCTCACGCGAGTCGGCCAAGGAAGTGCTGCTGCATCCGATCACGCCGAGTACGCACGCGGCAATCAACGACCGTGCCCAAAGCCGGCAACGTCCCGGAACGCCGACGGCAGATGTCATCGGAAATGCCTCCCACGGTTCAAGTCCACATGACACGCATGGATCGCCGACACGCCCACCCATGGCTCTCTCGGGGCAGCAGGCCGAGCGATTCTACTCGCAGAGCTGCTGTCCGGCAATCGACATGCGTGCAGCCACATCAACGCGGATGAAGTTCTCGGGAGGAAGACCCTCGCTTCGGCCGTTCCCTACTCCGCACCTGGCGGCTTTATGGCGACCGGTCGTGTGTCTCACCGCGCCCCTCCTCTCTTCTCCTCTGCCGCACGCCCGCCTCCCGCGTTCTCACGTCATTGATGGCCCACTTCCTTGGCGACCTCAGCCGCGGCGGCATAGAGTCTCTCGGTCATCCCCGCCGAGCCCGCGCCCTCGTACCACGCGGTCATCACCTGGCCGATGAGGCTTGCGCCACTGGTGGAGCCGCCCACGGCACCCAGCCCCCGGATGTGCCAGGTGCGCTGATCGAGCAGGTCCTGGCAGCGCTTCGCCAGGTCCGGGTCGAGCGTCCCGGCCAGGAGCGCCTTCTCGATAAAGATCCGCGCCTGACACTCCTGGATGCCCAGCCGCATCTGCTCGAAGTTCTCGGTGGGCATCGCGCCGCGCGGGCCGGGCGCCAGGATGACCTCGGTGCCCCGGTCGAGGTTGAGTTGCGACCAGTCGCTCTCCGGGTAGCGGGCGGCAACTGAACGCCTCGTGCCCCGTCTGCGTCCCGAGAGGACCGGCCAGAAGTCCGCCCCCAGTCGGCCGCGACCGCTGAGGTTGTGGGTGAGGGCCGCCTCAATCCAGGCGCGCCAGCACGGCAGGGGCGTCGTCGGGCCCCGGGCGCGGGCATGATAGTCGGTCTTCCATTGCGATTTCCAGCCGTAATAGCGGCCGTTGATGGCCCCACGCCTGGGATTAGCCTCGCCCGGCGGCGGGCAGAGGCTCAGGTAGTAGGCGGTATTGTAGCCGACGGGAATCCCGCCGACTCGGCCGCCACGGCAGTCGCCGTGCGGATTGGCCACCCACCTGGCGCCGGGCAGGAGTTCCTTGTAGAGGGCGCTGAGTTCCTTCGCCGGCTGCCCGCCGCCGCCGTAGTCGCCGGAGATACCCAGCATCATCGCGTCGGTCAGCCCCCGTTTGGCCAGCCGAGCGCTGATTTTCCGGTAGACCGGTCCCCAGAACGTCCGGAATGCCTCAGCGTTCTCATACAGTGGGCCCTCCAGGTCCTCGCATGTGCCGGTCTTCGGGTCCCAGAGCGTCGCCTTGAGCCCCATCTTCCGACCGCCCGTCCACTCGAAATGCCCCCGTGACGTCGTGACGCTCCCGGCGTACTGCTCAAAGGCGTACAGACAGACCACATCCACCTTCTGATGCTTCTGCGCCAGGTCGAGGTAACGATCGAAGATGGTGAAGTCGTGCGTGTAGCCCTCGCCGTCTTTGATCCAGCGGATCATGCTTTGCTGGTTGCCGAAATTGGTCCGGGCGATGATCGGGACGACCACGTAGTTGTTGCCCAACTCCCCGAGCAGTCTGAAGGATGTCTCCATGAGCCGCCAATGCGCCTCACTCCAGAGCGGCACCTTATACTGGAGGGCGACGGAGTCCGGCGACTGGATGACCCCCATGTGGGTGGCGAAATCCCGAGGGTCCGGCAGCCGCCAGCCGACCACCTTGAGTTGCACAGGGACCTGGGTGGCCGGCAGACCGTCGGCGGAGACGGTGACGGTGCCGGCGTAATCGCCGGGCGTCGCATCGGCCGGGACCCTGACCTTCAGCACAATGGCCTGCGTCGCGCCCCCACCGGGGAGCACGTCCACCCGGGCCGGCGGCTCCTCGGCCAGGGTGTCCCAGAAGCCGTCCTTGGGAACCCGGTAGCGCATGGTCATCGCGTCGTCGCGGATGGTGTAGAGGAGTGTCACGCCCGCCGCGGGGATGACGCCCTTGCCAGCCGTGTGCCTCAGGTCGCTCACCTTCGCCTTCGCCCCGGCAATCGGCTGATCGGAGGTGATCATCACCTTTCCGTTGAAGGCGCCGTTGAGACAGCCGACGATGGAGACGGGCCGGCCCTTTTCCAGGGGATGGCCGTAGTCCAGCGGGCTCGGCCGGTGCATGTCCGACACGGCCCACACCTGGATCCCGGTGGGCCGAGACACGCTCGGCTGGACCCCGGTTTCCGCCCGGAGCGCCAGGCTGATCAGCCCGCAGGTGCTCCAAACGCTCGGATTGTTGTAGTGGTCCCCCGAAAGGCCGTTCCCGAAGTAGGGCGCCCGATGGATATCCACGGCCAGGACGTTGACGCCCTTCCGCAGGAAGGTGGCGTCGATTGCCACGTCCTCCAGCCGACGGATACGCTTGTCAATCAGGTCCTTGTACTTCCGGGGCTGGCCGAACGCGGCCAGGATGCTCCTGGTGCCGCGGATCACCTCGGGATGCTCGAAGGCCTCCGGCGGGTAGTCCTCGGCGGGGGTGTGCGGTTCGATGGCGCCCTCCTTCGGCAGGTGGGCCCGGGCCACTTCCCGGCCGTTGACATAGACCACCACGCCGCCCCGGTAGGCCAGCGACAGGGACAATCTCCGCACCTTCGTTGGGTCCTCCACCGCGAACGTGCCGCGGAGGCATAGGAGACTCAAGGTAGGCCCGGGGGCCCTCCCGTAGACGAAGCCGTGGTCGTCCTCGTTGGACGGGCGGCTCCAGCGGCTCCACGCGTTATCAACGAAGTCCGGCTGCATCCAATCTGCGGGAGGCGACGCCGTCTTGGCGGCAAACCAGTGGGACCGGCCGGAGTCCTCCTGGAGTTCGGCACCCTTGCGGACGACGGGGGTGCGCCACGTGGCGAACAGCCGCCACGGACTGCCCTCGTCCAGGATCACCTGCCCCGCCGGTGCGGGCGCGGGCGCGGCCGCGGCCAAAACTTCGCTGGCCCCCGCGGCCCCCCAGACGAGCGTGCCGGTGCACATAAGGGAAAGGAGAAATCGCAGCACGGTGATTCTCTCACTTGACATCGGCCGTCTCCTCCAACGTATAGGCCAGACGCAGTTTGGCGATCCGGCTGTTCAAGAGATCCCCCACGAACACATGCGTGCGCGACACCGCCACGGTATAGGGATACGCGAAGGCGATCTCCGGCTCGGGGATGCGGCTGTCGGGCCCGCCGCAGTCGCGGTTGCCGTACCGGCCGAAGTCGGTGAGGAAGTTGCCGTTGGTGTCCAGGACCCCCACCCTGAAGCGGCCGACGTCCGGGAAGAACGCCCGGCCGAAGTCGTCCACGTCGAACCGCGCGGATTGGCAGTTGCAGTCGTTGAACGCGTACTTGTGGGTAAACGGGGAGGCGCCGTAGTGGTACCACAGTGCCCCCTGCATGTTCGTCTCGACGAGTCTGTTGCGATTCAAGGCGCCCACCTTAATCTGGCTCTTATCCCGAAAGTGTACCGGCACACGGCCGATCACGGCGTGGACAACGGAAAGACCGTGCCACGGCACGGGGATTTGTCGCTTTGGGGCCGCCGGCAGCGACAA
>JALGSS010001048.1 GCA_029821745.1 Candidatus Zipacnadia bacterium | reverse complement strand
GACCTGTGGTGGCGGAGGATGCCCATCATCGCCGAAGATGCCGGCTACGACCCGAACCGTGATACGGGGGACATCGCGCAGGAATCCAACATCAAGGAGGGCGTCAACCCGCTGGCGTATCTTGTGGGGCCCGTCGTCGCGGAATATGACGCCGACCCATCGGCCAGCGAAGTCGTCGACCTCGACGAGTACATCGACCAGGCCGCCCGGACTGTGCGGTCGATCACCGGGGAGCTCGCCCTCGACTACGGGAACGGCGTCTGCACGCTGAACAGCCCGAAGGCCCAGGGAGT
Organism: Candidatus Zipacnadia bacterium; assembly: GCA_029821745.1. Taxonomy (GTDB): domain Bacteria; phylum Armatimonadota; class Zipacnadia; order Zipacnadales; family JABUFB01; genus JALGSS01. The sequence continues at coordinate 1,881 of JALGSS010001048.1, read as the reverse complement.
GACCGGGTTCCTTGGCGCCCGAGAGAGCTTCAAGCTGGGTGATGTGGTGATCGAGGCGGGCAACGAGTATGCGACGGTGCTGGTGGTCGCCATGGACGACCGCCCTCTGAGCGAATCAGGCAAGGTGCTGGTGCAAGTAGGCACCGTCGAGAGGCCCACCGGCTGGAAGACACGGCCGGCAACGGTCACCGTCGGCGAAGAGGCGCGCGAAGCCCAGAAAGTAGTGAACTTCGGCACCAAGCCCTGGCAGATCGTCGAGGCCGACATTCGCATCACGATCGGCAATGGCTCCGTTACCGCCGCCAAGGTGCTCGACGCCAACGGCATGGCCGCCGGCGAGGTGACACTTGAGGATGTCGACGGCGGCAAGAGCTTCCAGTTCCCGGTTGACGCCTTGTATGTGGTCTTGGAGTAGCGGCCTGACGGCGTGCGCGTGGCTCCGGTCGGTCAGATGACATTCACCATCGTTCCCCCTGCCGGCTCTCTTGGCCGGCAAGGTGCGACTTTCGTCTTTCGGAGGATTCGGCATGCATTGCCTGATAGTCGTCGCCATCGCCCTCGTAACGGCAGCCTGCTCGTGGTCGGCACCCGTTGACCAGACCGCGTACGGGCGCGCGGTCCTTCGTGTTGAGGCACGCGGCCCTGCCCCTCGTGGGGAAGCCGCTGAAGGGCGTCAGGCTCGCGAGAAGGCCCTCGCCGAGGCGGGCGTCGAGGCACGCTGGATCCAGATGGTCGACCACTACGGAGCTCCGTATATCAAGAGCCCCTGCTTGCCCAGAGGCGGCCTTCTTCGTGGACAACCTGCGCCTGACGGCTCTGGGGGAGGACGGACGGCGCGTGCCCGTCCTCGTCCGGGACTTCGAAGAGGGACCGACCGGACTGAGTGAGCCGACGACGCTGCTGGGGATGATCGCCGAGACCGTGAAGCGCTACGCGCCCCCGGCCATCAGCATCGACGCGCCGGCACACGTCCGGATGGGCGCCTTCAAGGGTGATGACGGCGCAGTCCTCGTGCACCTGCACAACCGCAATGGGCTGCGTGAGGACTGGCTGAGCGATGAGGGCCCGCCGGCTCGCCTCCGCTGCACGCTGCCGGTTGGGAGCGCGAAGTCAGCCCTGACGGGGGCGCAGTTGGCGGTCACTCGTGCGGATGGGTTCAGCGAGATCGCGATCCCATCCGTGGGCCTGTACGAGGTGGTCGTGATCGAGCCGTGACGCTCTGGATGGGGCAGACCATCCCGTGCGCATATCGACTGCGATCGGGGAGAGGCCGGAGCATGACGTCCACCGGCGGTGTGTGACCGGGCCCCCAATAGACTGGTCCCACGTCGTGGCGACTGAGGTGGCAAGTGTGCGCGCTCGCGCCGAGGCAGGAGGATAGAACGAGGACATGTCGAACTAATGATGTAGAGTGTGTCTTCGGCAGCATTCGGCAGTCGAGTCACACACACGGAAGCGCCGGCGGCGAGACCGCAAGTCGTGTTTCCAGCGCTAACCCAGCCCTTTCCCCCTGGGGGGGATCCACGTGAACGAAGCAGTCACTTGTGCCGCGCACGTCGGCAGTGAGCACGCTTGCGCGACCCAACGAAGATCGCGTGCCACTGGCGCTCCTCGTACCAGTGTGTGAGATGCGAGGCGAACACACCGGTCCCAGTCTGTGGCGACCAGTGCTGCGTGCCGTTCGCTGCCGACGGGGTCGATGGGGACGTTCGGTACGGCGGGAAGGATGAGCCCAATATGACGCTTTTGAGGCGCCTTTGGTTGGTCCTCGCACTGCTTCTTGTCTTCGGAGTCTCATGGGCGATCGTCGCTCAGAGGTTCGCAGACCGTGAGCAGGAACTGGGCGACGAAGTGGCTATCGGCGGCGACCTATCGGCTGCG
>JALGSS010001047.1 GCA_029821745.1 Candidatus Zipacnadia bacterium | reverse complement strand
TGGAAGGCGGCATCGACGCCCGGGTGATGACCGACGGCGAGGCCATCGAAGAGGAAATCCGCACCAAGCTGGCGGTACTCAAGGAGAACGGAGGGTACATCTTCCACTCCGACCATTCGGTGCCGGAGAACGTCAGCTTCGCCGACTACTGCCGGATCATGGAACTCGCTCGGTACTACGGGAAGTACTGACGGGTCGAGACTGCGAAGAGCGTCTTGATGCCCGGCGATACATGGCGAACGTCACCTACGCCCCGGCCCCGGAGACCCAGCGGATGCTGGGTCTCTACTGCGAGGAATGAGGGGAACGGCACTGGTCTATGTGCGAGCGGACGGCTGTCGCCTTCGTAGCCGCAGGTCTTCAGCCTGCGGCCGTTGTCGTCAGCCGTCGGGGGGACCGGACTACGAGCCTGGTCGTTGGCGTCCCCTGGCCGTACACGGCGAACGTCACCTACCCCCCGGCCCCCTTCCTGCCAGGAATGGGGAGAACGGCACCGGTCTATGTGCGAGCGGACGGCTGTCGCCTTCGTAGCCGCAGGTCTTCAGCCTGCGGCCGTTCTCGTCAGCCGTCGGGGGGGCCGGACTACGAGCCTGGTCGTTGGCGTCCCCTGGCCGTACACGGCGAACGTCACCTACCCCCCGGCCCCCTTCCTGCCAGGAATGGGGAGAACGGCACGGGCGGTCCACCAAGTCACATGAGAGGGTGCCACTGGCCACCACACAGCGGGACCAGTGCGTATCAATGGAGGCGTTCCGGCCGGATGCTCAACTACTCGAGCCGGTGGATTCCCACGACTGCCAGACGCGTCTGCGCCAGAGCCGACTCCGCCTGCTCCCGCTCAGACCAGGTGAAACGCAGCGCGATCCCGCAGTCGCTGGAAAGCTCTCGCGGCATCGGGATAAGCTTCACTTCCATCCCCGCCTTCTTCAGGGCTTTCTCGCCACGCAAGGTGGCCGAAGGTGAGTCGAACAGCGCAACGCCGTAGTCGGTCATCGGTTCGCGATCACCCTCACAGCATGCACCGTCTGGTCGATCTCCTCGTGCGTCGTGAAGACTCCCGGGGCGAGTCGGACCGTGCCTTCCGGGAAGGTACCGATAGTGCGGTGAGCCATCGGCGCGCACTGCAAGCCCACGCGGGACAGGACCCCGAACTCATCATCCAGCCGCAGGCCGACTTCGGACACCCGCAGGCCATCAATCGTCAGCGCCACCGTCCCCGTCTGCCGAGCCGGATCGCGGGGGCCGTAGAGGCGCACCCCGGGCGCGTCCGCCAGACCATCCAGAATCTGTTGCGTGAGCGCCATCTCGTGGGCGCGAATCGCCTCGACCCCACGCTCAGTCACGTATTCCACTGCCGCCAGCAGCCCGGCGATTCCCACGCCGTTCGGGGTTCCGCTCTCCAGCATCTCCGGCAGCATCCCCGGCTGCTCTTCGGACTCAGACTTCGTGCCCGTACCCCCCTGTATCAGCGGCGCGATGCGCTCTGCTCTCACGCGCTCTCCAATCACCAGGCCCCCCGTGCCCATCGGTCCCAGCAGCCCCTTGTGGCCCGTGAAAGCCAGCAGGTCAATGTCCAGCGCCTGCATGTCGATCGGCACTACACCCGCCGTCTGCGCCGCATCCAGAAGCACCAGCGCCCCGGCCTCGTGGGCGACCCGTGCCACCTCTTCCGCAGGAGTCAGTGTGCCGACGACATTGCTCGCGTGGTTGAGAGCCACCATCCGCGCGCCCTGCTTCAGGGCCCGCTCCATATCCGCCACGTCCAGGGTCCCATCCGCCGCGCAGGGGACGATCGTCAATTCCACGCCGCTGATCGTCAATTCCACGCCGCTTCGCTGGAGAGTCCGCAGGGGTCGCATGACCGCGTTATGCTCGATTCCGGTCGTGACGACACGGTCACCCTCGCGCAACAGGCCGTAGAGGGCGAAGTTGATCGCATGGGTCGCGTTGAGAGTGAATGCTACGCGCAGGGGGTCGTCGAAGTGGAAGAGCGAGGCGATGGCTTCGCGGGCGTCGTACACCACGCGCCCGGCCTCGATCGACAGACGGTGGCCTGAGCGGCTGGGGTTGCCGCCCTGGCGCTCGAGAAACTCGGTCGTTGCTTGCGCGACTTCCGGTGGCTTGGGCCACGAAGTCGCGGCATTGTCCAGGTAGATCACTGTCTCGTGATCAGGCGGTAGCCCCGCCTTCCCCCTCGTCAACCGTCCCGATC
>JALGSS010000108.1 GCA_029821745.1 Candidatus Zipacnadia bacterium | reverse complement strand
GCGTGCGGATCTCATCGTTACCATAGCAGCCCATCGTCCATGGGCTTTGGTTGTCAGCGATGACGAAGACGATGTTCGGGCGCATGGGGGCCTCCTGCGGCTTCCATCCGGGATTCCCTATATCGAACTGGGTGGCCCGGCGTCGGCTGAACGGTCAGCCGCTCCCTGCGGAACTTCGTTTGCCGGGCCCCAGGAACCTGCACACCCGGCCGTGGAACCCGAGATCGGCGGGGTCCGGGTGCTGGACTACCTGCCTCTGGAAAAGAGCGGTCACTGTGCACACTCTTTTGTTGTGGGAGGAGCAGGGGGCGAAAGTTGATGGGCTCTCTCTGCCCATATTGCCCCCTTGTGGTTCTTCAATTCTCGGGAAGCTCATGGCTATAGTGAATGTGGTGGGATGCATTGAGGTTCGGGGTCACTGGTGTCCTGCTGAGTTCCCCCGCTTGGCAGGCGCCGGTGACCCCATTGTGATTCATCAGAGCTTGGGTTCACCCAATGAAGGGGCACGGCTACACCGCAACAATGAGAGTAGACCACGCTCTGCCGAGACCGTGGGGCTCTGGTCTGCATGGCCTCCACTCGTTCCCGTCTGAATGGTGGAGGCCGGGCCAAGCCCCTCCCCACAGCCCCATATCCATCCCCCTAGACATCCACGGATGCAAGACGTGGAATCGCCGCACAGGCATCACCGTCATGTGATCGAGCGGCAGCACGATGGTGCTTGAGGAGCCTGCTCATGCTTTGCTGCAGAAGGTAACCCGCGTATGCCGAGTCTTCAAACCTTGGTTGATGTCATGAGGACCGATCCACACGGGAGCAGCTTCGCACAGGCAGAAGGAACGTATCTCGCATGGGATTGTTATATCACCACGTCCTGAGTGGGATGGTTGAAGGCTTCAAGATCATAGCTGTGGGAGATGATGGATGATGGGCAGACTCGACCGTCCAGCGTTTGAGGAGCTTATTGAGGCAAGACTGAGTGAGACTGAGCTTGCTCTCCTGCTGAGTCTGCCTGCTATCCGCCCCGAAGTCAGGTCCCTGCTCATCCAGACGCAACTGGATGCCTGTGCAGGTGAGGTGAAGCTGACGTTCTACGATCTGGGCGAGCTCGCAGGTTGTGTTGCCCTCCAATCAAAGCACACAGAGGATAAGGAACTGGGGAGGCGCCTGCACAGGCTGTTCCGTCACCTTGTGGCCGTGATGCAAGCAGCGTCTAGAGGTGAACTCGGCGGTTCGGCAACTGCCCCTGAGTTGCCCTGCCATATGCCGCTGAATGGACGTGTCCCCGTTCTGTGCCCAGCGCAGTGACCCCTCCGCCCCGGCTGATGCCCAGGGAGGGAAGCCAAGACAGCAAGTAGCTGCCACAGACATGAGCTTTGGGGCCATTGGTGTTCCGCGGAGTCTCCCCCCACTCTGTGGACATCAGTGACCCTTTCCTCTTTCTTCTGCCTGTGTCCAGGTGGAATAATGAGAGGAGAAGAGCGCACACGATGCACACTCTTCTCTGTCTGGGGACCCACGGCGTTTCCTCGCCCTGGACACCTCTCCGATTTGCTTGCCCGTGGCACTCCAGAACGAAGCTCTGGTCTGCACCTCACGAGCCCCTGCAGGTCTGATGCACTCCGTCGCGGAAGGCACAAGCGCTTTGACCCGTGGCACCTGAATGGCGCTCAAGTGAGACGGGTTGGCCCGACGTCCTGTGGGAGGCAGAGCCAGGAGCGGTCATCTGGTCGGGAGGAAACGAGAACCATGCTGAGCGAGCATGTTGATCCGGTCGATGAACACCTGCCAAAGGGAGAGGTACAGGGCCGCGTTCTGGTGGTCGCGGATTACAGGCTGCTCAACCTTGCTCACGCAGCGGCCGTTTGTGCTGCGGGCTATGCAGTCTATACCGCAGTGACTTGCACCGACGTGCCACGGATCTATGAGAGATTCACTGTGGATCACATCGATCTCATCGTGTTTGCGTCATTGGTCCACGGCTGGCACCACGAGGCGGCAGAGGAAAGGCCCCTGGAGATGCCCGTTCAAACTGATGTGAAGTGGCAGATCAGGAACATCCTGCAGGTGGTTGAGACGGTGAGCCTGAGGCAGCAAACCCGGCCCAAGGTCCTCGTGGCTACTGACCTGATCTCACATGAGTGCTACAGCATCAGCAGAGACGCCCTGGAGGCAGCTGGGATTGACGTAAGTACCTACTCGGCAGGCAACCCTCCCTCGATCATCGGCTTCCTGAAGTGATTGGGCACGTGTGACCTGCCCCCACTAACGCTACCAGTGCTTATGCGGTACTTCGTCGGGTCCAGCGTGATCTGCTTGGCCGTCCGCGAGACAAAGGCGGAGCGTGAGCCCCTGGCGTGCTCCGCCCTCCCGCGTCTGCGCCCGGAGTTGCTGGGGCCCCGCGGTGTCGCATGGACGTGGATCCGGCGTCGAGATGTGTGGCGGCGTCAAGGAGGACCAGCACAATGCGATGGAGGCCGACCATGATCGCGGCAGCAGTCACAGTCGCGGCGGCTGCACTGGCCCAAACCGTAGAGGTGCGCGAAATCGGCGGCAACAAGCAGCTCTTCATCGACGAGAACATGGTGGAGTCGGTGGAAGGTGTCGAGTTCACGCTCAACCTTGCCCAGCGTGCCGGACCGGTGCTCTTCCCGGACGCGCCGTGGGAGCCGACCGGGCTGGGCTACGTTACGGTCCTGTATGACCGCGGGGAGTTCCGGATGTACTACGGGAGCTGGGAGTTCCGCGAGGACATCAAGGGCAACTGGATGGACCGCATCGCCTACGCCGAGTCAGACGATGGCATCCACTGGGTGAAGCCGGTCCTCGGCCAGATGCAGTACCGGGGCTCGACCGAGAACAACCTGCTCATGCCGGGGCACTGTGGCGGCTACGCGCACGGCGTCTCGGTCTTCATCGACCCGCATGCAGCCTCGCCTGACGAACGCTACAAGATGATCTTCGGCGACTTCTACCGCATCCGCCCCTATGAAGGCTGCCCCCAGCACACCACGATCAGCGGCGCCATCTCCGCTGACGGCATCCACTGGACCGGCCTCGACACTCCGCACGGGCTGCTCTTCCCATCGGGCGGGACCGACACCCAGAACGTCTGCTTCTGGGATCCGTACCGCCAGGCATACGTGGCCTATTCGAGGGTGAACATCTACCGCAGGGACGACCGCGGCGAGCCCTCGGGCCAGGCCTCCAGGCGCATCGGCCGCAGCGAGTCACCTGTATGGCGCGAGTTCCCGCGCGCTGAGGAGATCGCCGCGCCCGACGAGGACGACCCTGGGGGCGCGTGGGGCTGCGGGCTCTACAACTCCGCTGCCACACTCTATGACTGGGCGCCCGGCATCTACCTGTTCTTCCCGTCAGTCCAGCACTACGACACCGGGCTGGTCGAGATCACCTTCGCCAGCAGCCGCGACGGCATCCACCTCGACCGTCGCTTCCGCGAGCGCTATGTGCCCGTCGATCCGACCGCGGTGCGCGTCGGCGACCAGATCGGCTACTCCGCCTACATGGGCCCGGGCATGATCCGCATGGGCGACGAGCTGTGGATGTACGGCATCGAGCAGCCCACTCCGCACATCGGCCGCTGGTACGGGACACGCATCGAGGGCGCCATCCAGCGCTACGTGCAGCGCCTCGATGGCTTCGTCTCCCTCGACGCCGCCGGCCAGCCCGGCACCATCACCACTAAGCCCTTCTTCCTGCGAGGCAGCCGCCTTGAGATCAACGCCCGTGCCGACATCGTGCCGAGCAGCCCGGCGGGCGCGCCCGGGAGCGCCGTCACCATCGAGCTGCTCGACCTCGATGGGAGCGTGCTGGCCACCTCTGAGCCCATCCACGGCGACGGTGTCGCGTTGGCGCCCACCTGGCGTGATGGCGTCTACCTGACGCGGTTCGTCGGCAGAGGAGTGCAGCTGCGCTTCACGCTCGACACGGCCAAGCTCTACGCATTCCAGATCGCCGACGCCGAGCCGGTCGCCATCCACATCGCTACGCACGAGCAGGGGGCCGAGTGATCTTCAGCATACGCGCGCTCCTAAGGCCATCCGGACTCGAGAGTGGCGTCGGTGTACACTACCGCCGAGACGGGTACGGTCAGTCCGTTGACAGAGCTTACCGCTCCGACGCCGCCTGCCTGTCCGGCGGTGGTATCATCGGGCGCGGGACCCGAAAGGGAGGCGAGCCCTATGCGCATCATCACAGTCCTCGCGGCGGCGTTCCTCATGCTCACCTCAGCGGCGGCGCAGCCGGACGGTGCTGCTGAACCCCGGAGGCTGCTGCTGTCGTGGGCTGAGTCGGAGTTCATGGCGGTGCAGGGACCGCGTCTGCGCCTGCAGCACCGCTACAGACTGGACGGTCCGAGCCTTTGGCTGGAGGCCGAACGCCCCAGCTCGATGCGGCTGGAGGCCAACAAGACGGTGGGCAGCGACCCCGAGGCGGTCGCCGGAAACTATGTGGACTTCGTGGACCGGCTGGAGTTCGTCATCGATGTGTCCGCGCCCGGCGGGTATCAGTCGTGGACGCGCTGTTTCTTCCCCTTCGCCGCATCGTGGAACCACACCGAGGGCATGTCACGCGATGACATGCGCACCGTGAGCGACCTCCGACCCGAGGATACTGAGCTGGCCGGCAGATGGGTGTGGCGCAAGGGCCCGCAATACGAGCTGGCCGAGGGGACGAGTCACTACGTGATCGACGGCTATCACGGCGGCGCGAAGCTGGACCGCGTACTGCTCACCAGCGACCTGCAGTTCGTGCCCGAGGGCCCGGGGGAAGCCCCGTCGGTCAACATCGCCGCCCACAAGACCGGCCAGGCCGAGACGCGCGACCTGCGGCTGGGGCCCGTCGCGCAGTGGCTGCGGTTGGAAGGGCTGCCCGCGACGCATGCCCAGGCCGACGTCTCACTGGACGCCGGCGAGTCATGGCAGCGCGTTCCGTCGGACGGCTCGCTGGCCGGGCTGCCTCCCTCTCCCGATGACCCCGTGCGGCTGCGGATCCGGGTGCAGCTCACCCGCGATGATGCGCTGGACCCGATAGTCAACGCGCTGCGCCTGGTCTACGTGCCCGGTGATCAGGACCTGTGGACGGTTGCCAACGATCACCTGCGTGTGAGCTTCGACCCATCCACCGGGAGTCTGCTGAGCCTGGAGAACCTGTCGGGCGAGGCCGCGGTGCCCTACGTGCTGATGGGCGAGCAACTGCCGTTGTTCAATGTCTACGTCCAGCAGCCGGACACGCCGGATACGCTCACGCCGGTGTCGTCGCTGGAGGGCGAGGTGAGCGGTCAAGTCTCCGCCAACGGCCGGCGGGTGAAGATGGAGTTCGCGCTGCTGGACGGCGCGCTGCGCGCCTTCGTGACCTGCGAGGCGGACAACAGCCCGCTGATGCGCTGGCGGCTGCGACTGCGCAACGACTCGCAGGCGAAGGTCTTTGCCGCGCAGTTCCCGCTGCTCCACAACATCTGCCTGGGAGGCGACCCGGCCGATGACGTGATGGTCCTGCCGTGGTGGGGCGCCGGCAGCCGGACCGAGGCCCCGGCCTCCGCCGACTGGACGCCCCGCCGCAAGCTGCTCAACTACCCCGGTGCGGCCTCGATGCAGTGGCTGGACCTGCACGATCCCTCGGGCGGTCTGTATGTGGCGGCGTACGACCGGACCTGCAGGGACCTGGAGTTGGGCTACACCCAGGACCGCGGGCGGTCGGTGACAGTCACCTTCAAGAAGTCCTTTCTGCTCGCGCGCGGGGGGGAGTGGTCGTGCGACTATGCGGTGGGGGTGCATGAGGGCGACTGGCATTGGGGGGCGGACCGCTACCGCGAGTGGGCGCGAACCTGGCAGCGGGACCCGCCCACGCCGGCCTGGGTCGCCGACACCGACGGCTGGATACTCCCCGACGGAGCCAACCTGTTCGGCTACCCGATGCTGCCGGTGTGCTACGGGGTGAAGAACTCCCTGCTGGCCATGAACTGGATGCAGTGCTGGGCGCAGATGACCGAGGCCGAGAGCTGCTGCGGGCAGTTCCACTACCCCAGCCCGCTGTGGGGGACGCCGGAGGACTTCCGGCTGGCCTGCCAGGCGGTGCATGATGCCGGCGGCCGGCTGGGCTTCTACATCAACGCCCAGCTCTACAAGCCCTGGCACAACTCCGAGGCCACCAACATCGGCGCAGTGCCCACCGAGTTCATCCCCGACGATGTGCTGGCCCCCTACGACCCACAGTGGGCGTTCCGGTGGCAGGCGAAGGACTTTGCCGGCGAGCCCTACGACCATCCATCCCCCAGCCTCTTCCACAACGGCGTGCGCATGAACCCAGCCTCGAGCGGCTGGCAGGAGCATCTGATCCACTGGGCGGCGGATTGGTACGTCGCGGCGCTGGACACCGACTGCATCTACTTCGACCAGCTCGCGGCGGCTCCATCGCTGCCCGTCTACAATGATGACCACAGCGACTACGGCCTGTGGGGGCGTGGCTACCAGCAGATGCTGGACCGCCTGCTGGCGCGCGTGCGGCCCGAGCACCCGAACTTCGTGATGTGCATGGAGGGCACCAGCGACCTGCACGGCCAGCAGGTTGCCACCTGTCTCTATGGCACCGGGCCCGACCTGTTCGACGTCTACCACTACACCTTCCCCGACCACATCCTCATGGACTATGGCGCTTTCGTCAACAGCCATCGGGACGGCTTCCCCGGCCAGAAGGCGCTATACCTGAACACCTTTCTGATGGGGACGCGCTTCTGCGAGTACCCCCGTGACGGCTTCGGGCACGCGCTGATCGACCTGCGCCGGCGGACGCAGTCGCTGATCTTCCGCGCCGCCTACCGCGACACCGTCGGCGTCGGCACGTCCGACGCGGCCGTGCGTGTCAAGCGCTTCGTGCGCGATGACGCCAACTGCCGTGCCATGCTGGTGAACCTTGGCAACCCGGACGCGGCGACAGACGTGACGGTCACCGCAAACCTGGGGCCTGTGTCGAAGATCGCCGCGGCCTGGCTGCTGGGCAGCGACAGCTCCACCGTGCCGCTCGACTACACGCGCGAGGGGGAGACCGTCACCTTCGCCGCCCCGGCCTGCGAGGCGGCGACCGCGGTCTTCGCTGAGCGCATCGGGCCCGTGGTGTCGGCGGCTGACTTCCCGCCCAATGCCGTGGCGGCTTCGAGCATCGAGGGCACGGTCACGTTGGCTAACCTCTCGGCCGAGCCCATGTCAGGCCGGGTGATCCTGGAGACGCCCAAAGGCTGGATGAGCAAGGCAGTTCGCTTCGCCGACCTGGCGCCCGGACAGAGCGCGACGCTCACGCTCAGCGTGGACATCCCCCGCTCGGCAGAACGGGCCATCCATGACCTGATGGCGGTGGCCAGATCCTCCGGCCGCGAGGACAGCCGCTACGCGAGTCTGGCGGTGGTCCCGCCGGTGGGGATCGCGGGTGCCACCGTGCTGGACGATGGCGTCGAGGCGCGGCTGGTCAATCGCGCGCCGCGGCGGGTCACCTGCCGGGCCGGCCTCGACCTGTTCGCGGGCGCTGAGGGGTTGGCGCCCGAGGAGACGCTGGAACTCGGGCCGGGCGAGGAAGCAACCGTGCGCTTCCCGGTGGCGTGGCCCGACCTGTCCGGTGCTCGGCTGCCGCAGACGGTGCGCGTGCTGGTGCAGAGCGAGGGCTTGAGCGCGGGCCTGCCGCTGCGGATGGGGCCCCCGGTGATCAACGGCAGCTTCGACATGGCGCTGATCAACGAGGACAAGCCTGAGGGCTGGTCGATCTTTGGCAACCGCCCCGATCAGGTGCACGTGGTCAACGACCACCCGTTCGACGGCCCGGCGTGTCTGCGCGCTGATCCCGCGCCCACCGGCCCCAACGTGGATCAGGTGGTGACGCTGCAGCCGAGCACGACCTATCGCATCACGGCGGCGCTACGCCGGTCCGAGGAGAAGGGCTTCCCGACCGTCTGGGTGACCGTGCGCGAGGGCCCGGCCGAGAGCCACACGACGCGCCTGAGGTTCCCGCGCGAAGACACCACCGTGAACGAATGGCGCGAGTTCTCGGCGGAGTTCACCACGCCGCCGGTGCTCTTCTTCAGCATGCTCTACGCCTGCAACGGCGGCAACGCGGGGCCGGTCTGGATCGATGCGGTCAGGATCGAGAAGGTGGAGCAGTAGCCACACAGGCGCCAACGGAGGAAGCGAGGTGTCGAACCGTGACGACGTCGGGACTTCGCGGTTGCCGACTGCCGTTGCTGCTTGCGATTCTGGTGGCCATGGGCGTGGACGTGGCCCAGGCCCAGCCGCAGCCCACCGGGCCGGAGTGGGAACTCCGCGCGCTGGGCGTTCCCGTCGGGGAGCGGCTCGATGCCGCGCGTGACATTGCCGGTCGGCGACCGGTAGTGCTCGCTATCGTCGGCCAGGGCGGGGTGAGCAGGTCGCTGCTGGAGCCCGTGCTGGGCGAACTGACCACCCTCGAATATCGCGACGGGGCCACCGATCCCGGCGCCAAAACGCACGACACCGCGGCTGCGCGCGTCATCATCGATCTCACCTCACGGCTGGGCGTCCAACTCAAAGTGCTCGTCTACCAGCCAAACAATCCCTTCTCGGAGGTGGCCGACGCGATGGCCGCCGCCGGTGCCGAGGCGGACATCGTGGCCTTCTTCCAGTCCTTCTGGGGGGAGGATGCGGGCCTGATCGCCGACAGCATCCGCGCATCAGACCGCTGCCTGTTCATCTCACCCTACGTTGAGTACAAGTCACTGCCGACCAGCACATGCGTTCAGGCACACTCCGCGAAGCCGTGGGCCGGGGACGGCCTGTCGCACTTCATCACCGCGGCGCCGGTCGCCTACAAGGCCCCAGGTCGGCTGCTGACGCCGGCGGCCGGTGAGGAGGACACGGAGGTCATCAACTTCCTGGCGCCGTCCTACTATGCGAGCGGGGCAGGCGGCACGTGCCCGGCGGGTGAGGTGACGGCCGCCGTCGCCGCCTATGTGATAGCGGCCAGTCAGACCAGACCGGCACCCGCCGAGGTCGTGGCGCAGATGCGCGACACCGTGCTCCTTGACGAAGCCGAGCTGCGGGAGTCGCTCGGGTGGGAAGAGCAGGCAGTCACGGACCTGGTCACGCAGATACACTCTCTATCTGCTCCGGATGACAGTCCCAGGAAGCTCGACGCCGCGGGTGTGCTGAACCTCTACGCCATCTCCGAGCGTCTGGCGGGACAACCGTGATCCAGGGGCTCCAGGCGCGATCCGTGTGCGCCTACCGAGGCGGGGCCTGCCACGCCGCGCCGTTGACCTCCACGCTGTGCTTACCGGAACCGTCGAGGCGCACCTCCAGCATGCCCTCCTCAGGGAGATACCTCCAGCAGGGGGCCGGCTCTCCCGCAGGCTCTCCCACCTCAGCGGCGGGTGCGCCATTGACGGTGACGCCCTCCGGTCGGGATACATTGCAGATCAGCGCGAAGCCGGTCTGTGGTGGCTGGAAGTCCACCGTGAAGCTGAGCCTGCCATCGCTCAGCGTTGCCGCGCCGAGGTCGCCGGCTGCACTGATCAGCACGGGACCGTCATCGGTTGGGGCCGCGACCGTCACCGGCAGGGGCTGCATGCCCATCAGGCGGTAAGCGTTGTGCAGGATGTTGCGGGGCGAGAAGTTCGCGCCGGAACTGCTCCCGTCGATCGCGCTGATGCTGTCCGGCCAGAGGGCCTGGTGCTCGGGATCGGTGTACTGCTGGTACATTGCGCTCACGGTGATGCCCTCGGCGACGGTTCGCCAGTCCAGCGAGTCATCGTGGTCGGCGAGGTGCAGCAGAGCGCGCCCGTACACCAGCCCGTTCCACTGCACCGGGCGGCCGAACCAGCTTCCGGTATACCAGGTCACCCCGAAGACGGGGATCGACGCGTACTCGAGGAACGCGAGGGGAGCGTTCCATATCGCTTGCTTCCAGGGCCCGGCCGTCTCGTCACACCACAGGCTTGATCGGGCGAGCGTGTCGAGG